>JAFSWZ010000030.1 GCA_017450125.1 Synergistaceae bacterium
GAAAGCTCCGGGCTTCTTCGATGACCCGATGATACGTTATGCGTATTCGTGGGCGGATTGGACAGGCCCGAGTCAGGGACAGCTTGACCCCGTGAAAGAGGTGAAGGCCGCCATCCTGCGCGTGGAAAACGGTTTTAGCACGAGACAACGTGAGACAGCGGAGCTTACAGGCGGCGACTGGGAGCTGAATCACCGCCAGCGCGTCAAGGAAGAGAGGCTGAGACGCGAGGCAGGGTTCACGGCAACGCCCGGCGACGAGATAAAGGAGAGTGATGGCGAAAGTGTGGAAGGTAACAGCGAAGAGTGATAGCGAGGCTGAAATCCTGCTTTACGACGAGATTTCAGACCTTGAGGCCGACAATTGGGGGTTGATGAACGCCAAGGGCCTAATCAGCAAGATCAAGGCACTCGGCAACGTCAAGAACATAACCCTGCGGATAAACAGCGTCGGCGGTGATGTGTTCGAGGCACAGGCAATGTACAGCTACCTCAAGAGTCATCCCGCGAATGTAACGGTCAGGGTTGACGGACTTGCGGCTTCGGCGGCGAGCGTTGTAGCTATGGCGGGAAACAAGGTAATCATGCCCAGCAATGCCCTGATGATGATTCACAATCCGGCTGGCGGAGTGTGGGGCGAAGCCGAAGACATGCGCGACACAGCAGAGATTCTCGACAAAATCCGCGACACAATCGCGGGAGTGTATGTTGCCCGGACGGGGCTTGACCGCGAAAAGGTCATCGAGATGATGGACTCGGAGACGTGGATGACGGCAACCGAAGCGCACGAGCTGAAATTCTGCGATGAAGTCGAAGAAAACGTTGCGGTTGTTGCACTCGCAGTTCACGGCGGAACAATTTTTCAGAGCGGTTTCGGTTTCTCTCGCGTCGACGAACGCCTGAGCGCGAAAATGCCCGCCAACACCGTAAAAATCGTGCCCGCAAAAGCAGCAGAGAGCGAAAAAAAGGAGGATAAAACCGAAATGGATATAAAGAACGCGGCGGAACTGGAGAAAGCCTACCCCGATTTTGCCGGAGAAATCAGGAACACAGCCAGCGAAGAAGGCTACAATCGCGGTGTACAGGCCGAACGAGAGAGGCTGAAGGTCTTAGACAGCCTGAACGCGCCCGGACGTGAGGCAATAATCGCCAAAGCGAAGTACGAAGACCCGAAGGATGCCCGCGACATTGCGATTGAGCTTCTGCAGGCCAGCAACGCACAGGCACAGTTGACGGCTCTTCATCAGGATGCAGGAGCAATCAACGGAGCATTGCCGCCGGAAAAGTCCACGACCGAGCCTGACGATGACGAGAAAGCGGCCATAACAGCAATAGCCAGCGAACTTAACAGGATGAGGGGGTTCAAGTAATGGCAGACAAAACGCCGGTAACGCTGCAGTTAGTAAAGACAGAAGGCACAGTACCTCCGCCCGATGAACTTATTGCGGGCAATAGGGGGGCTGTGTACACGGACATCGTGAATGTTGCCGTCGCGGGGACATTCAAGCGCGGGACTCTGATGATGACGGGCACAGACGGCTATGTTGGAGCAACACAGGCAGGGCTTGCCACAGCCGCAGGAGTGTGCATTCTCTGCGACGACGTAACCATAGGCGAGAACGAATACGCCGAGACTCCCGCGTACTTTGAGGGAGAGTTCAACGACGCGCGGGTAATCTTCCCGTTTGAGGGCGAGGACGACGACCACGACGCACTGGTTGAGGCTATCCGCGAACCCTTGAGGCGGGCAAAAATATTCCTGAGACACTTCAACGAGAAAGGAGCTGCACTATGAAAGACTATTACGAGCCAAAAATGATAATGGGAGTCATCAAGGAGACGAAACCCCTGCGGACGTTCTTCAAGACACGGTTCTTCAGCAACCCCGTGATGTTCCCGACACCGAAGGTGTACTTTGAGTTTCAGGAGAGCAAGCGCAGGTTAGCACCTTACGTGAACCCCCGTATCGGAGCAGAAGACATCGGTCGCGACGAGTACGGCGTGAAGGACTACACCGCACCGCTGATTTCCCCGAAGCGCACAATCACGAACGATACGCTGATGCAGAAGCTCATCGGCGAGCCTACGTACAATTCCGGCCTGACACCTGCGGACAGAGCGGCCAAAATTGCGGCACAGGACATCCTCGACCTTCAGGACACTATCTGGCGACGCGAGGAATACATGTGTGCGCGCGTGAAGCAGGACGGCAGGCTGTCCATCAAGGGAAAAGGCGTGAATGATGTTGTGGATTACGGCTTCGAGAACATTGCAGTGCTTGACCCTTCGGACAGGTGGACAACGACATTTGACATAATGGGACAGCTCCAGAGCATAGCCCGCGAGATGCGCAAGGACGGGATTAATCCCGACATGCTGATTTTGGGGTCATCAGCGGCAAACATGCTCATGCAGAACGAACGCTACCTGAAGCTGCTCGACAACCGGCGCGTTGAAGTCGGAGAGATAAAGCCCGGCGAGCTGGAAAAAGGAGTCGGTTATCTCGGACGGCTGATAGTTCCGGGAGCTATCTTCGACCTGTATACCTATGAAGAATGGGTGCCTGATACTAACGACCTCGACGAGAACGGCGAACCGAAGCTGAAGCCGATAATTGATCCTGAGACGGTGATAATTCAGAACTCCGGCGAGAAGAACTCGATGCTTTACGGGGCAATCACGCGCATCGACAGATCGGGCCAGCACATAACCTACATGCGCGAGTATGTGCCTCACACATGGTTCACGGAGGAGCCTCCGCAGAGGTTCATATCGATTAGTTCGCGCCCCCTGCCAATGCCCCATGACTTGAAGTCTTGGTACGTGTTGAAGGGCGTAATCACAGGTGCGGCATGATTATTCTGAAGCATGGACGTTTTATTTCCGGCGCGAGAATATTTAGAGCGGGAGAAGTATTGCCGGATACTCCCGGAGTACAGGAGCTTGTGGGTAAGAGACTGGCAGAGGCAGTTGCGGAGGTCAAGGCAACGAAAGCCTCAAAGAAGCGCGAGCCCGAACCAGCACAGGAAAATGCTGAAGGCAATACATGACCTTTACGCGAGGGATGA
>JAFSWZ010000031.1 GCA_017450125.1 Synergistaceae bacterium
AATTACGGTCAAGTATGCAGGGTGTGCGTGAAGAGTCGTCATGATTGCGTCCGCGAGCCTCTCAGCGTCAACATAGTCCTGCAATTTCACGAGCATGGGGAAGTGATTATACATTGTGGAGTCGGGCGCGGTGTTCTGGTAATCGTAGAAATACCGCTGCTCCGGCGTTAACGGGTACACATGCAAGATAAAGCCTTCTTTCGTTCTTTAATGATTGCGCGATATTATAATACGAGATTTACAAAACGCTGAACAATGGATACAATTTTTACTCATTATGATTAAACTTACCAAGAAATATAAATCAGGAACAGCATTAGAGATTATGCAGGAAGCAATATTGTTCGGGGACATTCCGGCCGGGATAAGGATAACCCAGACGGAGCTTGCCGCGTCTCTCGATGTCTCGCGGATGCCCGTACGTGAAGCGTTGATTGCCCTCGAGTATCAGGGTCTCGTACGGCGGCACACAAACCAGCACGTAGAGATTACTGCTCTGACGAATGACGGCATTCACGAAATCTTCTCGGACATGGCTTCACTTGAGACGGAGACAATCAGAGGACTCGCGGACAAAGATTCTGCGCTGCTGTCGTCCTTCAAGGATCAGAGAGAGTTTCACCGCGAACTGTGCGGAATGGCGGGCTCAGCGTTCAGGCGGAAGACGCTCGAGACCTTTGCGGGGGTATATCTTGCGTTCGTGCTGAATAACTCTGAGGACACGGGCAGGATTGATGCGGTGTTCGGAAATATCCTCGAGGCCGTCAAGAACCCGGACGACAAAGAAATTCTCAGGGCGGGTTACGCTGTATATTCTGAGGTGCTTGCGAACGAGTTTATACGTATAAGGAGAAAGAGGGAGAAAGATGCTGAACGTCAGGCCGGTAAAGCTGCTGCCAGTGCGTGAACAGGCTGCGGCATCACTAAGGGAGGCGATAATCAGCCAGAGCATACCTGCGGGTGAAGTTCTGCCGCTGGAGGCTACGGCTAAGGCACTGGGAATCTCAGTTACGCCGGTGCGTGAAGCGTTCGTGATTCTTGCGCGGGACGGACTGCTTGAGCTTGCGCAGAACAGAGGAGCAGTTGTTCTCGGGATGACGGCCAAGAACATACGGGAGCACTACCAGATTCGCGCGGCATTGGAGTCTGAGGCGTGCCGTCTTGTGTGCGAGAAGGGGGCTGACTTGTCGGAGATTGAACGCTGTACGAAGCATCTGGTGAGCCATGACGCGGAAAATTATTCTGACCTCAACCAGTCGTTTCACTATAACATATGGCTTGCGTCAGGGAACGGTCGGCTTGTGAACATGCTCAGTGAATTGTGGAACGGCTTATCTATGGGGCTTCGGACGAGCAGGGACGAATACGCGAGGGTTTCGCGTTCGGAGCACGAGGAGATATTTGCGATGCTGAAGGCCGGAGATGCAGAGAAAGCTGCGGGAGCAATGAGGGCGCATATACTCCGCAGCATGAACGATATGCTTACGCGTTACACAGAGCAGTAGCCAGACCGTCGAGGTACTTCACTGCGTCGCTCGTCTCAATCTCTCCCTTGTCGCAGAGTTCAGCGAGGCCGGGCACTATCGGAATCTCTGCGTCAATCTTTACGCCGGAAGCATTGTTACCGAAGATGTAATGTTTTTTCCCGCAGTCAGGGCACTCGAAATACGCCATGTTCTCGACGATGCCCAGAACAGGAATCTTCATGATTTCCGCCATCCTTAAGGCTTTGTGCACGATCATTCCCACGAGCTCCTGCGGTGTCGTAACAATGATTATCCCCTTAAGCGGCAGGGACTGGAACACAGTAAGCGGCACATCCCCCGTTCCTGGAGGCATGTCGACAAACATGAAGTCAGTGATTCCCCAGTCTACTTCCTCCCAGAACTGCTGGAGCACTCCGGCGAGTACAGGCCCGCGCCAGACTACGGGGTCTCCTTCGTCGGGAAGGCACAGGTTCATAGAGACTGCCTTAACGCCTCCTTTGCTGACTGCCGGCTGAATCATGTGCCCGTCAGACAGCAGGTGGTCTCTCAGCCCGAACATTCTCGGGATGCTCGGACCTGTTATGTCCGCATCGAGAATTGCCGCCTTCTTGCCCTTCTTAGCCATCGCGCAGGCCAAGAGCCCGGTAACTAGGGACTTCCCGACTCCTCCTTTGCCCGAGACAACGCCGATGACGTTCTTCACGCCCGGCTTCGGAGCGAAGAGCATAGACTCGGCCGTGCGTTCTCCGCAGCTTGAGCCGCAGTGTTCGCAGTCGTGGTTACATGCCATGATAACTATTCCCCCTCTGTAATCAGCTTCGACATTGCACGGACTGCAACGCGTATTCCCTTGTCAGTGTCGAAGTCGTCAGGTTCATTATACCCCGCCGCCTTGCGTTCCTGATTCCAGATTACGTTGAGGACGCTCCCGCAACGCACGCCCAACGCCGCCGCAACAACAAACAGCGTAGCAGACTCCATCTCGCTGCCGAGAACCCCGAGCCTCTTCCACGCCTCCCACTTGTTGAGGAGTTCATAGCTCACAGGCATTCGTGAAGGGTTGTGCTGTCCGTAGAATGAGTCTTTGCACTGGACTATTCCCGTGTGCCAGCGTTCGCCGAGTTCGCGCGCTGAGTCAACAAGTGCACGCACCAGCGAAAAGTCCGCCGCCGCAGGGTACTCTATCGGTGCGTACTCCCTGCCTGTCCCGTCGTAACGTACCGCCGCCGTCGGAATAATTACGTCCGAAGCCTTCACCTTCATGTTGATTCCCCCGCAAGTCCCGACGCGGATGAAGGTTGTTACTCCGAGCGCGGAAAGCTCCTCCATCGCGATGGCCGCACTCGGCCCGCCGATGCCCGTTGAAGTTACGCAGACTTTTTCGCCCTCAAGAGTTCCTGCCCACGTGGTATATTCACGGTTGCTGGCGACAAAGTAAGGCTCGCTGAAATACTGCGCTATCTTCTCGCACCTGCCCTGATCTCCGGGAAGAATGCAGTAACGGCCGACATCTTCTGTGTCTAACGCTATGTGATACTGTCTCATGATGGCCTCCTTAAAGCATAAGCATAATCATTCGTGTAACCATCGCCGCAACCCACGCCACCGCACACTGCCACACCACGACACCGAACGCCCATTTACCGCCGAGCTCACGCCTAATTGACGCGACGGCCGCAACGCAGGGAGTGTAGAGCAGGCTGAACACCAGCAGGGACGCGGCTGACACGGAGGAGATTGCGGAGCTGACGTTGTCGCCGAATAGGACTTCAAGCGTCGAGACTACGGACTCCTTCGCCATGAAGCCGCTGATTAATGATGTGCAGATTCGCCAGTCGCCAAGACCGACAGGACGCATCAGCGGAACGAGCAATCCCGAAACGTAAGCAAGTATGCTGGTGTCGGGGTTCTCCGCAAGCCTGAAGTGAAGGTCGAAGCTCTGCAGGAACCACACAACCACCGTCGCAACGAATATCACGGAGAACGCGCGCTGAATGAAGTCTTTAGCCTTCTCCCACATGAGCATCAAAACATTCTTTGCGGCGGGCATCCTGTAATTCGGGAGCTCCATAACGAACGGTACAGCTTCTCCCTTGAACAGCGTCTCCTTGTAGAGCAGGGCAACAAGAATCCCGACAACGATTCCCAGAAGGTACAGGCCGGTCATTATCAGTCCGCCGTGCTTGGGGAAGAATGCACTGACGAAGAATGCATAGATCGGGAGCTTGGCCGTACAGCTCATGAATGGTGTAAGAAGAATGGTCATCCTGCGGTCACGTTCGCTGGGGAGGGTTCGCGTTGACATTACGGCAGGGACTGTGCACCCGAAACCTATAAGCATAGGCACGATGCTCCTGCCCGACAGCCCTATCTTCCTTAACAGCTTGTCCATGAAGAACGCAACGCGCGCCGTGTAGCCGGTGTCCTCGAGTATCGACAGGAAGAAGAACAGCGTGATGATAATCGGCAGGAACGACAGCACGCTTCCTATGCCCGCAAAAATTCCGTTGGTCATCAGCCCGTGAAGCACATCATTCACCCCCGCAGAAGTCATGTACGCGTCTACACTCCCCGTGAAGGCCTCAATCCATCCCTCAAGAACCTCCTGAAAGTACGCGCCGATAACGTTGAACGTGAGAAAGAATATCCCCGCCATTACAGCAATGAACGTCGGAATAGCCGTGTATTTGCCCGTCAAGATTCTGTCGAGCCTCTGGCTTCTGACGTGCTCCCTGCTCTCTCTGGGCTTCACTACTGACTGTGCGCACACCTTCTTGATGAACGTGAAGCGCATATCCGCCATCGCGGCGTTGCGGTCTAACCCTCTCTCGTGCTCCATCTGAAGGATTATATGTTCGAGCATCTCGCGTTCATTCTGCTCGAGGCCGAGCTGGCTCATCACGAGCTGGTCATTCTCGATGACTTTGCTTGCCGCGAAACGAAGGGGAATGCCCGCGCGTTCTGCGTGATCCTGTATGAGGTGGCAGATTGCGTGAATCGCGCGGTGAACTGCTCCGTTGTGGTCTTCTTCGCCGCAGAAGTCGTAGCGTTTCGGTCTCTCCTGATACTTTGCGATGTGAACTGCGTGCTGTACAAGCTCATGAACTCCCTCGTTCTTCAGCGCGGAAATCGGAATCACCGGCACGCCTAACAGTGCCTCCATTCTGTTGATGTCAATCGTTCCGCCGTTGCCGCTGAGTTCGTCCATCATGTTGAGGGCGACAACTAACGGTATCTGCATCTCCAGAAGCTGAATCGTCAGGTACAAGTTGCGCTCAATGTTCGTTGCGTCGACGATGTTGATTATGGCTTTGGGCTTCTCGTTAAGAATGAAGTTGCGGGAGACTATCTCTTCTCCGCTGTAAGGCGACATAGAATAAATGCCCGGCAGGTCAGTAATCAGTGTATCGGGATGCCCCTTGATGACTCCGTCTTTGCGGTCAACCGTAACACCGGGAAAATTCCCGACTCTGCGGCTCGCTCCCGTGAGCTGGTTGAAGAGGGTAGTTTTTCCGCTGTTCTGGTTTCCTGCAAGCGCGAAGGTCAACGTTGTACCCTCAGGAAGTGCTGAGCCTTCGCCTTCAACGTGGTACTTGCCTTCCTCTCCGAGACCGGGATGCTCGATCGTCTGCATGTTGTTGATGAAGCGTTCGGCGTTCCCGCTGTCCCTTGCGGGCTTTACGGTTATGCGTCCTGCGTCGTCCGCCCTTAACGTCAGCTCGTAATCGTGAATGCGAATCTCGAGGGGGTCTCCCATCGGTGCGGTGCGTATCATCTTCACCTGTGCGCCGGGAATTATCCCCATGTCCAGAAGATGCTGGCGTAGGCTTCCTTCTCCTCCCACAGAATCGATTACTGCGCTTTGATTGATGTCCAGTTCCTTAAGGCTGAGTGTGTTCATGCTCGTGCTCCTGAATGAATAATGATGTGGTTACAATAGCACAAACTTCACGCCTTGCGAAATTTTCGCGCATACACAGTTGACATTTGGGGGCTTTGCGCTATCATTATCACTATCCCAACTGGATACAAAATATAAAGCCACAAATTATTATTATTTCATGAGGAGTGTGATAGTTCACATGAGTCCGGCAGTTATTACCCTCTGTTTCCTCGCCTTCGCAATCGTCATGTTCGTTACCGAGAAAATCCCTCTCGGTCTTACGGCTATGATTGTTTGCATCGGCCTCGTCGTTACGAAGGTGCTCGGCGTTAAGGAAGCGTTCTCCGGCTTCATTGACGGCAACGTGATTCTGTTTGTCGCGATGTTCATCGTCGGAGGTGCTCTCTTTGAGACGGGCATGGCCAACGAGATCGGCGGAATCGTTACGAAGTTCGCAGGCAGTGAGAGAATGCTTATCGTCGCAATCATGACCATCGTCGGATTGATGAGCGGAGTGCTCTCGAATACGGGAACTGCAGCAATACTTATCCCCGTAGTTATCGGAATAGCCGCAAAGTCAGGGTTCAAGCGTTCCAGGCTTTTGATGCCCCTAGTCTTCGCGGCCGCAATGGGAGGCAACCTATCCCTAATAGGCGCACCCGGCAACATGATAGCACAGAGCACGCTTAATCAGGCGGGACTTCCTACCTTCGGGTTCTTTGAGTACGCGATAGTTGGAGCTCCGATTCTGATTGTCGGAATACTCTTCTACGCAACAATAGGCTTCTATCTTCTGCCTAACCATGACCCGAAAGGCGAGGGAGTTTTCGACACAGCTAAAGATTTCTCCGCAGTGCCTCAGTGGAAGAAGACTCTCTCGCTTGTTATTCTGGTTGCTACACTGCTCGGAATGATTTTCGAGAAGCAGATAGGCATATCGTTAAGCGTTGTGGGCTGCGTCGGAGCAGTGCTGTTGATACTCTTCGGCGTAATCTCTGAGGACGACGCGCTGAAGTCCATTGACCTCAAGACTATATTCCTGTTCGGCGGAACTCTCTCGCTCGCAACAGCACTCGACAAGACCGGCGCAGGAAGAATGATTGCCGAAAAGGTTATAGGTGCACTCGGGGAGAATCCTTCACCGACAATGTTTACGTTCGTCGTGTTCATCCTGTGCTGTGTAATGACTAACTTCATGAGCAACACCGCAACAACCGCGCTCATGGCTCCCATCTGCCTGTCAATCGCTCAGGGAATGAACGCAGACCCGCGTGCTGTACTCATGGCCTGCGTAATCGGAGGTTCGTGCGCGTACGCAACGCCAATAGGAATGCCGGCTAATACAATGGTTGTAGGAGCAGGAGATTATACTTTCATGGACTACGTGAAGTCCGGCCTGCCGTTAATCGTAATCGCAACAATAATAAGCATGATACTTCTGCCGATGGCCTTCCCGTTCTTCCCAGCGGCATAGTATATATCTAACGAAGGGGGTAAACGTTTTATGAATCAGGTCGAAAGAATGACGGACATCATCGCGAAGTTCGTCGGCCACACCGCGAAGAAACTTCCTGATGACGTTATCGCGAAACTTCAGGAGCTCCGCGAAAAAGAGGACAGCCCTATGGCAAAAGTCATCTACGATACGATGTTCAGGAATCAGGAGCTTGCAGTGAAGCTCGACAGGCCTTCATGCCAGGACACAGGAGTCCTTCAGTTCTGGGTGAAGTGCGGAACGAGATTTCCGCTCATCGATGACCTCGAAGCCCTGCTGAAGGAAGCAGTCATCAAGGCGACATTCGAGACACCGTTACGCCACAACTCGGTTGAGACGTTCGACGAGTACAACACCGGCAAGAACGTCGGCAAAGGTACACCCACAGTGTTCTGGGACATCGTGCCTCACTCCGACAAGTGCGAGATCTATACGTACATGGCTGGCGGCGGGTGCACTCTTCCCGGTCATGCAATGGTTCTGATGCCCGGCGAAGGCTACGAGGGAGTTACGAGGTTCGTGCTCGACAGAATGACCACTTACGGCCTCAATGCCTGCCCTCCGCTTCTCGTGGGTGTCGGAGTTGCTACGTCGGTCGAGACTGCGGCTCTGCTCTCGAAGAAAGCCCTCATGCGCCCCATCGGTTCGCACAACCCCAACGAGCGCGCGGCCAAGATGGAGAAGCTGTTAGAGGACGGCATCAACGCGATCGGCATAGGGCCTCAGGGAATGGGCGGAAAGTATGCCGTTATGGGCGTGAACATCGAGAACACTGCGCGCCATCCTTCAGCAATCGGAGTTGCAGTGAACGTAGGGTGCTGGAGCCACAGGAGAGGGCATATAATCTTCGACAAAGATCTTAATGTTGAAGTGTTATCACATTCGGGGGTGAAGTTCTAATGGCGGTAGAGTTCAGAGACGGCAAGAAGATTCTTGTTACTCCTATCAGCGCAGAAGACCTCGCGGACATCAGGATAG
>JAFSWZ010000032.1 GCA_017450125.1 Synergistaceae bacterium
GAAGGGACGCGTGATTCTGTCGTTCGCGTTCGCAGTGTGCGGGGGGCTTGCGCTCGCGTCGTTCTTCAGCACGACGAACTACATGCTTCGGCTGTCGACGTTCTCCGGCGTGAGGCTGACTCTTGTGCTGCCTCCCGTGTTAGTGCTCCTGCATGACCTGAAGAGGCGCGTACACCCTGAATCGCTGGTCGAGTTCCTGAACAGGCCGCCAGTGTGGGGAGAATTGCTCCTGATGATGCTTCTTCTTGCGGGAGTCGCCTTAATGGTCTTCAGGAGCGGGAACGTAGCCTACACTCCGCCGTTCGAGGCAAGATTACGCGTATTCCTTGAACATGTCCTAGTTGCCCGGCCAAGAACTAAGGAAGTCCTTGCGGGCTGGCCGTCAGTGCTGCTGCTGGGCTTCCTCGTGAAACACGACTTGCTGAAACAGTACAGGGAACTTCTCCGGCTTGCGGCTTCTGCAGGATTCTCGTCTATTGTCAACAGCTTCTGCCACTTCCACACACCCCTGACGCTGATTCTTCTGCGTGAGTTTAACGGACTCTGGACTGGGTTAATAGTTGGTGCGGTGCTTGTGCTTGTGGTGAAGTTCGTGGTGATCCCGTTCCTGCGGCTCATCCGTCCCCTCGTAAGCTGACGCGCGTAAACGCCATGAAGTACAAGGCTGCAATTCTCGGCTATTACGGTTTCGGGAATCTCGGTGATGAATTGCTGCTAACTGCGTGCCTCGACATGTTCACGCGCTGCGGGGTTAGTCGTGGTGATGTCGTCGTTTTATCGCACAATCCCGACGAGACTTCCCGGAGCTTTGGTGTTGCTTCCGTGAAGCGCTGGAAGTTCCGCGAAGTCGCGAAGGCTCTGCGGCAGAGTCAGACACTTCTTCTCGGCGGAGGGGGACTCTTTCAGGACAAGACTAGCGTGAAGTCCTGCGTGTGGTATTGGGGAATCGTGAGGCTCGCGAAGTTTCTCGGCTGTAGAGTGTGGGCACTTGGCCAGTCCATCGGGCCGCTTAGGTCTAGAGTGTCGAGAAGGCTTGCGGGCGACGCGCTGAGGCTCTGCAAGGCTGTGCATGTCCGTGATGAGAACTCGTACAGGCTAGCGGAGTCTCTTGGGTGCAGTAACGTCATCAAGGGCTGTGATTTGGTGCTGACCCTGAAGGCCGGTGCAGTACCCTCACGCAAAGACGGGGGTTGTGTGCTCGTGAACCTCCGGCCAAGTGCGGAACTGGACTCGTTCGTGAAGGTCATTGCGCCGGAGCTTGAAGGCCGTAACGTTCTCGGAGCAGCTCTATCCGACGAGGACATAGATGCGTTAGCTGGGCTTAGCCTGCGCGAGATCGTGAGGGTCAGAACGTTCAACGATGCCGCAGAACTTTGGGCGGGAGCGTCGTGCGCTGTGGGAATGCGCCTGCACTTCGGAGTCTTGTCGCGGCTCTTCAGGACTCCCCTCGCAGTTATGCCCTATGACCCGAAAGTTACTGCCTTTGCCGAACAGTCAGGAGTACCCTGCATCGTCGACGCGTGGCGTGAACCGGTGATGCCCATTCCTGTGCCGGAATGTGCGGGCGAGATTGACGCGTTATGCCGTGAAATGTTGGCACTATGATAGAATTTGCACATGGACAAACGCAGAATTAACGAAATCGGATTACGATATGTAGAGAGTCTCAAGCTCTATGAAGAATTTGCTGCACGTATTCGCAACCTCATACAGGATCTCGTAGAACTTGAGGGTGTGGAGTTTTACGCGATCGAGGGCTGGGCGGAGAAGCCCGCCGAGCTTTTGCGGATACTCTCCACGCTTGAGGAGAAAGATTTAGCGGGAGTAGATCTCGTGAGGGTGAGAGTGTTGCTGCGTTTTCCTGAAGATGTCCTCAAGGTTGAGGAGCTGGTCAAGTCAGAATTTCAGATTGACGCAGAACGATCCGTGCCATCGAGCCAGCTTGAAGACCCCTACAGATTCGGCTATCCCGCAGTAGTGTACATACTTGCGCTGTCGGACTCTCGCTCGCGTTTGCGTGAATGGGCGAAGTATAAGACTCTCAGCTTTAGGCTTGAACTGCGCACACTCCTGCAAGAAGCATGGGCTACGATTTTCCCGCGCGTTAATCAGACTGTCGGGAGTCTGTCCGAGAAGAAATTAACCCGTGAACTTGTCCTGCTCTCGTCATTGTTGGAGAAGGCGGATGAAGGATTCCTATCTCTCCGTAGAGTCATCAAGGACGAAGCTCTGTTAGTGCCTCCCTCAAAGAACAGGCCTGCCGCTCAGCAGGAAGCCCCCGAAGCAGAAAAACTCTTCACTGACGAAGAACTATACATGCTGTTCCGAGATGATGAGTCTCTGCTTGGCCGGTGGAACGCGATTGCTCAGGAAGCAGGTTTCCCGGAGTTCACTCCTGACGCTGACTACTTGCGGGAGAGTTTCGCGCACCTTTGCGGGATTCTGCGGGCAGCAGGGATTGATACACTCTCGGACGTTCGGAAGTTCATTGCTGACATGGAGGACAACAGCAAAGGCCTTCAGCAGCTCAAGACTATTCACGACACCTTCAGGGAAAATGCGAACTGGAGGGTAGACCCGTTTTCTGCACTGTTCCTGCTGGTGCTGAATTTCCGATGGGACGACCTCAAGGACAAGGATTTAGTGAAGCTGAACATTAAGAAAGGCTCTGACAGGATTAGCGGCCACGACTAGGCAACAAATTTTCAGAGGGGAGAAATACAATGCGGACTATCATATTATGGGCGGCGGCCTCGTATCTTATCGGCTCATTCCCAACCGGCTACGTCATCACAAAACTTTTCCACAAGGACGAAAACGGCAAGCGCGACCACCTAGACATCAGGACTATCGGTTCTGGAGCAATAGGCGCGACTAACGTCGGCAGAGCAATGGGCTTCGGGTGGGCACGCTTCACTGCGATTGTCGACATGCTCAAGGGAGCGTTTGCGCTGCTGCTAGCGGTGCATCTTGTGCCTGCGGAGGAGCAGAATACCATCATGGCGGTTGCAGCTCTTGCTGTAGTGATCGGCCATAACTATCCAGTGTGGCTTGGCTTCAAGGGCGGGAAAGGGATTGCTACGACTTACGGAACGCTGTTCTTCATCTGGCCGTACGAGTCATTTGCGGTGGTGCTGTTGTGCGGAGCGTTGTGGTACATCATCATGAAGACTACCCGATACGTGTCGGTAGCGTCAATGCTGTCGCTGTGTGCTATGCCTGTGGGATTTGCTATGCTCAGCGCGCCGAAGGAGTATATTATTATCTCGGCGATACTTGCGGGATTGTGTGTGTTCCGGC
>JAFSWZ010000033.1 GCA_017450125.1 Synergistaceae bacterium
ACTACTCCGGCACACAGGCCTGCAAAGCCCTGCGTTCTCTGGGCTACGAGATCGTCCTCGTGAACTCCAACCCCGCAACGATAATGACCGACCCCGAGATGGCCGACATAACCTACATCGAACCCCTTAACCCTGAACGTCTCGAAGCAATCATAGCCCGCGAACGTCCTGATGCCCTCCTCCCGAACTTAGGGGGGCAGTCAGGCCTGAACCTTTGCGCCGAACTCAACAAGGCCGGTATTCTGGAGAAGTACGGCGTTGAAGTCATCGGCGTTCAGGCGGACGCAATAGAGCGCGGTGAAGACCGTGTAGAGTTCAAGAAGACGATGGAAGCCCTCAATATCGACATGGCACGTTCGAAGGCGGCGGAGTCGGTTGATGAGGCTCTGGCGATTGCTGAGGAGCTGGGTTATCCCGTCGTCCTGAGACCTGCCTACACGATGGGAGGAGCAGGAGGAGGCCTCGTGTACAACCGCGACGAACTCCGCACAGTCTGCGAGCGCGGTCTTCAGGCCAGCATAGTGCATCAGGTTCTCGTTGAAGAGTCAGTGCTGGGCTGGGAGGAGCTGGAACTTGAGGTCGTGCGCGACAAGGACAACAACATGATAACCGTGTGCTTCATCGAGAACGTTGACCCGATGGGAGTACACACGGGGGATTCGTTCTGCGTTGCACCGATGCTCACAATCAGCAAGGAACTTCAGGCACGTCTTCAGGAGCAGGCGTACCGCATCGTTGAACACATCGGCGTAATCGGCGGGACTAACGTACAGTTTGCGCATGACCCGAAGACTGACAGGGTCATAGTGATTGAGATTAACCCCCGAACGTCGCGTTCAAGTGCTCTTGCGTCGAAGGCTACGGGATTCCCGATAGCTCTAGTGTCGGCGAAGCTGGCGGCCGGTCTCTCTCTGAGCGATATACCTTGCGGGCACTATGGCACTCTCGACAAGTACAAGCCCGGCGGTGATTACGTTGTGGTGAAGTTTGCGCGGTGGGCATTCGAGAAGTTCAAGGGCGTAGAGGACAAGCTGGGGACGCAGATGCGCGCTGTCGGTGAAGTAATGAGCATCGGCAAGAACTTCCGCGAGGCGATACAGAAGGCTATACGCTCCCTCGAGAAGGACAGGTACGGCTTGGGCTTCGCAAAGAATTTCCACGAGCTCACGAAGGACGAACTGCTTGAACTGTTAGAGTATCCGACGAGCGAAAGATACTTTGTGATTTACGAGGCATTGAGGAAGGGTGCGACGGTCGAGGAGATTCACAGGCTGACTCACGTAAAACGCTACTTCCTTGAAGAGTTCAAGGCACTCGTTGACGAAGAGGAACACATACTAACCTTCAAGGGAGCAGAAGTGCCTGATGATGTGTTAGCTCAGGCCAAGAAGGACGGCTTTGCTGATAAGTACCTTGCGAAACTGTTAGAGGTCAGCGAGCAGAGCATCAGGGAGCGCAGAGAAGCATTAGGCATCGTTGAGGCGTGGGAGGGTGTTCACGTCAGCGGTACTCAGGACGGAGCTTACTACTACTCAAGCTACAACAAGCTGACCGGCAAGAACATAGTCTCCGGCAAACGCAAAGTTATGATTCTCGGAGGCGGTCCGAACAGAATCGGGCAGGGCATAGAGTTCGACTATTGCTGCGTGCACGCGGCGCAGTCGTTGAAGAAGCTCGGCTTTGAGACAATCATAGTGAACTGCAACCCCGAGACGGTCAGCACAGACTACGACACGTCAGACAAGCTCTACTTTGAGCCTCTGACCCTTGAGGACGTGCTCAGCATTTACCGTGAAGAACAGCCCGTAGGAGTCATTGCGCAGTTCGGAGGGCAGACACCGCTGAACCTTGCGAGTGAGCTCGAGCGCAACGTCGTGAAGATTCTGGGCACGTCCCCCGAAATTATCGACCTTGCGGAGGACAGAGGACGCTTCAAGGCCGTCATGGACGAGCTGGATATCCCCATGCCGGAGTCAGGAATGGCCGCAACCCTCGAAGAAGCTCACGCTGTGGCGAACCACATCGGCTATCCCGTGATGGTGAGGCCGTCATATGTTCTGGGCGGGCGCGGAATGGAGATAGTCTACGATGAAGCCAGCCTCGAGAGTTATGTTAAGGCGGCTGTAGGTGTAACTCCTGACCGTCCCATACTGATAGACCGTTTCCTGAATCACGCCCTCGAGTGTGAGGCAGATGCTATCTGCGATGGAACACACGCCTACGTTCCGGCCGTAATGGAACACATAGAGCTTGCGGGGATTCATTCGGGGGACAGCGCGTGCTTCCTTCCGTCGAGGCACATTTCACCCGAAGCGTTGAACACCATCAAGGACTACACGAGGAAGATTGCTGAGGCAATGCACGTCGTCGGACTGATGAATATACAGTACGCGATAGAGAAGGGCAAAATCTTCGTCCTTGAAGCCAACCCCAGAGCCTCACGCACTGTGCCTCTGGTCTCGAAAGTCTGCGGCATCCGCATGGTTCCCCTCGCAGTCGAGGCGATTACCCGCGAACTCACGGGCAGGCCGTCGCCGCTCGAGACACTCGGCGAGAGGACGATACCCTACTACGGCGTGAAGGAGTCCGTGTTCCCGTTCAACATGTTTCAGGAGGTTGACCCTGTGCTCGGCCCGGAAATGCGCTCAACCGGCGAAGTGCTGGGGTTAGCGTCAATGCCCGGCGAAGCGTTCTTCAAGGCAGAAGAGGCCGCAGGAGGTCAGCTCCCGATGAGCGGAACGGTCTTGATGGCGGTCAGCGACTCCGACAAGAAGGCGATGATCCCGATTGCGCAGAAATTCAGCTACGCGGGCTTCAGGATTCTCGCCACACCTGGAACGTACGAATCCCTCAGCAATGCAGGCGTTGAATGTGAATGCATAGGTGCGGGACGGCCTGACGTTCTCGACCACGTCATCAACGGCCAAGTCCAGATGATCATCAACACTCCGCGCGAGAAGGCACTTACTACGTCGGGAAGTGCTCTGCGTCGCGGGGCGGTGAAGATGCGCATCCCGTACGTTACTACGCTTGCGGCGGCAGATGCTGCCATCGAAGGCATAATGACCGTGAAGGCAAAGGGCACGAACGCACAATCTCTTAAGTCAATCAAGGAATGGCACAACTTGATTCACTGAACTATAATGATAGCCTCCCTTGACACGAGGGGGGTAATTTTTTTATGGAGGCAATCACAATGAGAAGCAAACTTTTTGTTGTCGCGGCACTTGTGCTGTGCTGCGCTGTCCCGTCGTTCGGTGCGAATCCTAAAGACTCGTCGGGGTTCGTGTACCTTGCGGAGGCTGTACCTGATGCCATCCTCGAGATACGCTACTACTCAACCTATAACTTTGTGGGCGAGAGGATTGACGGGTACGTTGAGCCTGTTGCGATGCTCACGAAGGAGGCCGCAAAAGCGTTGAAGGCAGTCAGCGATGAGCTCATCACGATGGGCTACCGTCTGAAGATCTACGACGCATACCGTCCGCAGAAGGCCGTCAACCACTTCGAACGCTGGGCAAGAGACCTCAAGGATACCAAGATGAAGCCGTACTTCTACCCTGAGCTGGACAAGTCCGTTCTGTTCGATCAGGGTTACATTGCGCACAGGTCAGGCCACAGCAGGGGAAGCACCTTAGACCTTACGCTGTTCGACATGAACACGGAAAAAGAAGTAGACATGGGCGGAACGTTCGACTACTTCGGCGGAATGTCGCACCCCGACTACAAGGGCATAACTCCCGCACAGTACAGCAACAGGATGCTTCTCCGCGAAGTCATGACCAAGCACGGCTTCAAGCCCCTGAATACAGAGTGGTGGCACTTCACGCTGAAGGACGAGCCTTACCCCGACACGTACTTTGAGTTTGAAGTCAAGCAGGATCAATGAAGGCAGACTACCACGTCCACAGCAATTACAGCGACGACAGCAGCACACCTATGCGTGCTCAGGCGGAACAGGCAGTGAAGTTAGGGCTCGATGAGCTCTGCTTCACTGACCATGTAGATTACGGCGTGAAGTTCGACCACTATGACCCCAGAAGCCTGACGCATCTGGCTAACGTGGATTACTCGCGATATTTCGGGGAACTTGGCCAAGTCCGCGAGGAGTTCTCCCCTCGTCTCACGGTTCGTGCGGGGCTGGAGTTCGGGGTACAGACGCACACGATACCTGACTACGAGAGGCTGTACAGACAGTACCGCGACAAGTTAGACTTTGTGCTGTTGAGCATTCACGAGATTGACAACATGGAGCTGTGGGGGCACGAGTACCAGCAGGGCAAGACGCAGGCAGAATACACGCGCATCTACTACGAAGAACTGTTGAAGATTGTTCGGAGCTATCATGACTACTCCGTGCTGGCACATGTTGACCTGATAGCGCGCTACGACGGAAAGAAAGCGTATCCTTTCGCGAAGGTGCGGGACATCGTCGCGGAGGTTCTGAGGACAGCGATTGACGACGGAAAAGGCATCGAGCTGAACACGTCGAGCTGGCGTTACGGGCTCGATGACACAACGCCGTGCCGTGAGATTCTGCGGCTGTACCGTGAGCTTGGCGGAGAGATTCTGACGCTCGGGAGCGACGCACACAACACAGGGTATCTTGCTGACCATTTCGAGGAGGCGCGGGAGATATTGCGGGGGCTGGGCTATCGCAGGTTTTGTACGTTCGAGAAGATGAGGCCTATCTTTCACGAGTTTTAGTGTATACTAATCATATTCCCAATCAACACTACAACTTATACACTAAGGAGGATTCTATCCATGAAGTTACCTGACGGTTTCTTGTGGGGAGGAGCTACGGCAGACTTCCAGTGCGAAGGCGGAGTTAGCGAGGGCGGACGCGGAATGTCAACCCACGACTTCGAGACTGACGGCAGCGTCGAACACCCCCGCTGTACAACCTACCGCCTCCCCGACGGCACAGTAGGCGAAGCCCCCAGCTCGTTCCTCAACCCCTCAAGCCTTCCTGACGGCGCAGTCCCGTACATAAGGGACGACAGGTATTACCCCAGCCACAAAGCAGTAGACTTCTACCATCACTACAAGGAAGATATTGCGCTCATGGGCGAAATGGGCTGCAACGTCTACAGGTTCTCTGTCTGCTGGAGCAGGATTTTCCCGACAGGCGAGGAAGACACTCCCAACGAAGCAGGCCTGAAGTTCTACGAGGATGTCATTGACGAGCTCGAGGCTCACGGAATGCAGCCCCTCATCACCATCCAGCACGATGAAATGCCCGTGTACTTGGCCGAGCACTATGACGGCTGGAGCTCCCGCCATGTTGTGGACTGCTACATGAAATACGCACGTGCTCTGTTCGAGAGGTTCGGCAAGCGGTGCAAGTACTGGCTGACGTTCAACGAGATTAACGCGGTCAGAGGTTTCGTGGCGTGCGGGACTCACAAGTGCGACAACCAGACCCACTATAACGCCGCTCATAACATGTTCCTTGCGAGTGCTCTCGCCGTCAAGCTGGGACACGAAATGATGCCCGGCTCGATGTTCGGGGCAATGTACGCATCAAGCGAACTCTACCCGGCAACCTGCAAGCCTGAGGACGTTTTCAGGAGGCTTCAGGCAAGAAGAGAGACCCTCTACTTCATTGACATCATGGTGAGAGGCTATTACCCCTCATACTCGGCAGACCTTCTCGGACGCAGAGGCGTTACCCTCCACACAGAGCCCGGCGACGACAAGATTCTTCGCGAGGGAACGCTGGACTACGTGAGCTTCAGCTACTACCGCTCGAACATCATCAGCACAGAGACCAAGAACTTCAACGTTCTGGGCGGAGACCTCAACCCCTACCTTCCCAAGACGGACTGGGGATGGCCGATTGACCCGATAGGCCTGCGCTTCCTCCTCAATGAGTACTATGACCGCTGGCAGAAGCCGTTATTCATCGTCGAGAACGGACTAGGCGCAATCGACAAGGTAGAGCCAGACGGGAGCATCAACGACGACTACAGGATAGACTACCTGAAATCGCACCTTCAGGAGATGATGAAGGCAGTCTGCATTGACGGCGTTGAATGTCTCGGCTATACGATGTGGGGGCCGATGGACTTGGTGTCCCTCAGCACGGGCGAGATGAAGAAGCGTTACGGCTGGATTTATGTCGACATGGACGACAAAGGCAACGGCACGCTTAAACGTTCTCGGAAAAAGTCATTCTTCTGGATGAAGGATGTTATTGCCACAAACGGCGGAGCTTTATGGGAGGAGTAAGACGATGGCAAATTTGGACTATGAGCAGATAGCGTACGATGTTGTTATGGCTGTCGGCGGTCCTGACAACATCAAGGCAGTAGCCCACTGCATGACGAGGATACGTTTTCTGCTGAATGACCCGAAGAAGGCAAACACTACTGACGTTAAGGCGGTCGGAGGAGTTCTCGGAGTTTTCGACGCAACAGGGACGAGCGGCGAATACATGGTGATACTCGGCCAGCATCTGCTTCCTGTTTACGAGGCAGTGATCAAGAAGTTCAAGTTCACGGAGGGCGCGGCGGTCAACGAGAATCTTGACGACGTGAAGAAGCCTCTCACGGTCAGCGGGGTAATCTCCGACACGATAGGGTTCATCTCCGCGTCAGTAGCTCCGTGCGTTCCGGGACTTATTGCGGGCGGTATGCTGAAAGTCTTTCTGCTGCTGGGAACATTATTGTCCTCGACGTTTGCGGGCACAGGCGTGTACCGTCTGCTGAGTATTGCGGCTGATGCACCGTTCTACTTCCTGCCGGTGTTCGTTGCGTACGGAGCGGCGGCAAAGCTCGGAGGAACTCCTGCCTATGCGATGATCTGCGCGCTCTCTCTCCTCCACAACAACTGGCTTGCCATCCTCAGCGCGAAAGAACCCATCACGATGCTGATGGTTCCTGTGAGGCTCATGAGCTATTCCGGCTCGCTTGTGCCCGCGTTGTTGCTGTCGTGGTGCGCGGGGAAAGTCGAGAAGTGGCTCAACAAAGTAGTACCCGGAATCTTCAAGGCAATCTTCGTAGGAATGGGCACGGTAGCTATCACGATGATATTGGGCTTCACAATTCTTGCACCTCTGGGCGGCTACTTGGGAATCTACATCGGCAACTTCTTCGCGTTCCTGGCCGGAAACATCGGCTTCATCACCGTCGGAGTTCTTGCGTGCGTCCTGCCCTGGCTCATCATTGCGGGAATGCACCACGCGTTAGTGCCCTTCATGGCGCAGTCAATCTCAAATCCCGGCTATGATGCGATTTTCCGTCCTGCGTTCCTGCTCCACAACATGTCGGAAGGCGGAGCGTGCTTAGGTTCAGCCCTGCGCGAGAAAGATCCCGAGAAGCGTGCGGAGATATTCTCTCTGGGAATCGGCTGTATCTTTGCGGGAGTAACTGAGCCTGCGATTTACGGCAACAACCTTCCGAAGAAAACCCCCATGTACGGAGTTATGGCCGGAGGAGCTGCTGGAGGAATTGTCGCGGGGTTCTTGGGAGCAAGAGCGTACGTTATGGGTTACTCGACGATTCTTGCTGTGCCGATTTTCCAGGACACGATCATTGCGATATTGACGGCTGTAGCTGTGGCGATAGTTGTTGCGGCAATCGTGGCCTTCGCGCTGGGCGGCAAAGAGGCTTCCGCAAGCAAGACCATCGACGCGGCCAAGAATATGCTTTACGCTCCTGTTACGGGCAAATACATCACGCTGAAGGAGATCGGCGACGGTGTGTTCTCTGAGGGAATGCTGGGGCAGGGCTGCGGTGTAATTCCCGAGAGCACGACGGTGTGCTCGCCCGTGAACGGCGAAGTTATCTCGATTGCGGACTCACTTCACGCGCTCGGAATAAAGTCCGACGACGGAGCGGAGATTCTGATTCACGTCGGGCTTGACACTGTTGCGATGAAAGGACAGGGCTTCAAGCCTCTCGTGAAGACCGGGGACAAGGTGAAAGCCGGGCAGGAAGTTCTGAGGTTCGACTTGGGAGCGATTGCGGCGGCGGGTCATCCTGCGACGACGGCGATAATCATCACGAACTCTGACGACTGCAGGCTGATGGACTTCAAGACCGGCGAGCGTTACGAGAGCGGCGAGATTTTCGGGACGGTTGAGGTGTAACGGAATGATGGTGTGCTGGCGACGCAGTCTGTGAAGGTGTTGCCCGTTCGGCAGGCCTTCACGGTCAACAAACCCGCCCACCCACCCCCCTTATGCGATGGGGGGTATTTTTGTGCACATTGTCATTCATAGTCTCCTATGATATTATCCGCGCATCCCATTTTGCTTTAAGGAGGCTCGTCCCGTGAAATTAATAACGCTTGAGGAACACTTCACTTCCCCCGAAATCATGGCGGAAAACAGCAGGTACACTCCTCCTCCGACAAACCAGCCCAAAGAGCTGATAGAGTTCTACAAGTCCCGCACGGCTTTCGGCGAAGCACTGCTGGACATCGAGAAGTTGCGGCTTCCCTTCATGGACAGGCAGAAAATCACAATGCAGGTTCTCTCATACACGTCTCCTGTGTCAGACAAAGTTCCTCCCTCTGAGACAGTGAGAATCTGTTCACGCGCTAATGACATCCTCGCCGAACGCATAGCAGAACACCCGGACAGGTTCGCGGGCTTCGCAACTCTCCCGATTCTGCGGGGCACTCTTGGCCGGACAGTTTCAGGGGCACTTCTACGATGAGCCTCAGTTCTTCCCGATCTTCGCCCGTGCCGCAGAACTTGATGTGCTGGTGTACTTTCACCCCGCAGTCATCAATCCAATGATTCAGGATTACTACTTCAAGTCGCCGAGCTGGGACATCATCACCGCAGGAGAATTCGCCTCCGCAGATTACAGGCCTGAAGAAATACCCGTCAGAGTACTACAAGGAGAATGTTTATCTCACGCCAAGCGGGATATTCTCGGAGATGCAGTCAGAGTACCTCGTCAAACTCATGGGTGCAGAACATGTACTCTATGCTGTCGATTATCCTTACATGCAACCAGAGAACACGTATGACTTTCTCGCGGGCTCAAACCTCACGCAGGAGCAGAAGGAACTGATAGCGTACAAGAACGCAGAAAGAATCTTGCACATCCATGCATAACCACACCAACAAGATAGCTATACTCATCAAGAAGTTAAGCCTCGAGATAGACAAGCTCTCTAACCCGATACTTGAACCGCACGATATCACACATTCGCAGTTCAAGGTTCTCAAGTACCTGCTGATGAACCATGAAGAGCCAGTGAGGCAGGTTGATATTGAGCATTATTTCTCGATGACTAACCCCACTGTAACGGGACTCGTCCAGACGCTGGAGAAGAAGGGGCTTATCGAGCGCAAGACCAACCCCAGCGACAACAGGAGCAAGATTATCTGTCCAACGCAGAAAACGCTAGACATGAAGGAGCTGTTGTACAGTCTCGGGGAACAGCTGGAAGAGGCTTTGACGGGAGTCCTGACTTCTGATGAGAAGCAGGAACTATTGACGCTGTTGAACAAATTGCTTATGAGGCAGTCATGATAAACATTAATAGGTTAGGGCTCGGCTGTATGGGAATGAACTTGCGGAGGAATCCCGAACGCTCGATAGCAACGGTACACGCCGCGCTCGATGCGGGAATAACTTTCCTGAACACCGGCAACTTCTACCAGTGCGGAGAAAGCGAGATGGTACTTGGCCAGGCGTTGAAGGGTATTCCGAGAGACAGCTATTTTCTGTCGGTGAAGTTCGGGGTACTGTTCGAGCCGTCAGGGAGAATCTACGGGCTTGACGTTCACCCGTTCCACATCAAGGCACAGCTGACGTACTCGCTTCACAGGTTGGGGCTTGAGTACGTTGACCTCTACCAGCCATCGCGGATGGACAGCGCAATACCCGTTGAGGACATCATAGGGGAGCTGGCAGACCTCAAACAGGCTGGCTATATCCGCAACATCGGGATGACGGAGATTGACGCAGAGACACTAAGGCGCGCGCACGGGGTTCAGGGGCACGGACTGTTGAATGACAGGACATTAGAGGGAAAAGCATCGAGCGCAATGGTCTCACCTGCTCTCTCGCCGGAGAACCTGCCGAAGAACTTGCCCTTAGTGCGGGCGTTAAAGGATTTCGCCGACAGCAAGGGAGTAACGTTGAGCCAGCTGATGACGGTCTGGGCTCTCACTCAGTGCCCGGACACAATGAGCCTCGTCGGAACTACAAGCCCCGAGCACTTGCAGAACAACATTGACGCGCTGAAAGTTGAGCTTAGTGATGCGGACATGAAGGAGATAGAGGAGATTGCGGGCTCGCACAAAGTTTACGGAAGCGATATGCGCAGTCTCACATTCAAGGACGGAAAACCCTTCAGGGGATAAACCGTAATACATTAAGGAGGTACTATCATGAAGAAGTTACTTGTTGCGTTGTTGCTGGCTGTTGTGCTGTGCCCGGCAGTTTTTGCGGAGGATATTGCTCTGCCTGAGCCAGTGAAGACCGGCGGGATTCCTGTTGTTGATGCTGTTGCGGCCAGACAGTCGGCGCGTGATTTTGTCGACGGAGATATTACGATGCAGCAGCTCTCTAACCTGCTCTGGGTTGCCGGAGGGATCAACCGCGAGGACGGAAGGCTGACCTACGCCACAGCGATGAACACGCAGGACATGATAATTTACGCGTTCACGAGCAAAGCAGTCTACAGGTACAACCCTCAAGGCCACACGGTAACACTGATTGCTGAAGGCGATTACCGCAAACTGACGGGAGGACAGCCGTTTGTAGCGAAGGCAGTTGTTGATCTGCTGTACATTCAGGACGTGGGGAAGTGGCCGGAAGGAGGACGCGTAACATCGGCAGAGATTCTTAACTGCGGCTTTGCACACGCGGGGCTGTCGATGCAGAACGTGTACCTTTACGCGGCATCGCTCGGCTGGGGAGCAAGGACGCGCATGAACTTCGACCGCGAAGGACTCACCAAGCTGCTCGGTCTCACTGAGAGGCACAACTTCACGCTGATGCAGTGCGTAGGCCCGAAACCCTAAGCTATGCGCCGCAAAGACAGGGAAGTTCAGGACAAGGCGGAGATTTTCAAAGCGGTCATCTATTTTCATTGTGCACAGCAGGGGCTCAAAGTGGAGCTGCTGAAAGCTAATCCCCGTGTCTGCGTCGAAGGAGACATCTTCATTAGGGTAGAGAAAACGACGCACGGTATCACTGTACGTTATGAAAGTGTAATCGGCTTCGGTGAATGCCAGCTGATTACGGACACTGATGAAATCATGCACGGCTTGAGAGTCCTGCTTGACCATTACGGGCAATACGATTACCCGCTGGATAGGTGCATGGGAATAAGTCATTTGTTCGTCGGTAAGATTGTGCTTGACGAGATAACCGGCAAGAGGAATTTACCGGGAGCAATGACATCTGCAGACAGAGCGGCCGTAAGCTAAAGAGGTGTACTTATGAAGATATTTGCGATTTTGTTACTTGCGCTCAGTGTCGGAGCTGCTGAAGCGAATTCCGAAGTCAGGGAGATCAACGGTGTAAATCTCTCTGTCCTTGAGGAAGGCGACGGCCCGGCAATAATTCTCCTTCACGGCAAGGACTATTCTAGGGAGTACATGGGAAGCCTCTTTGACCGCTACAAAGGAAGGTATCATGTATTCAGCTACGACTCGCGCGTGCATGGACAGAGCGACAAGCCCCAATCCTTCACGCTTGAGGACAACGCTGACGACTTGGCCGGGCTCGTGAGGTCTTACGGCCTGAAGAAGCCCGTAGTTATCGGTTTCTCGATGGGAAGCTATATCACCCTCAAAGCCGCCGAAAAGTACCCCGAGCTGTTCTCGAAGATTGTGCTGATAGGTACGCGCGGACAGGGAGACACTTACCCAGAGAAGGTTACTGTTCCCGCACTGGTCATCACCGGCGAGAACGACAAGATCAACCCCGTAAGCGAAGGCCGAAAAGTTGCGGAGGCTCTCCCTGATGCGAGATTTCACGTCATCCCTAACGCTGAGCATGTAGCGTTCATGAAGCCCGAAGGCCTCGAGCTGGTCTGCGCGCTGATTGAAGACTTCCTCACGGTGAAGCTGACGTACTCAGACCACGAGCCTTTAGGGAACATGCGCACTACATTCCTCAATGATGTGTTCTTTCCGGCAGTTGAGAGGGAGTCGCGCGGGCGCGTAAAGATTATTCCGCACTGGAACGCGAAAATCTGCACGGGCTATGACGCAGTGAAGGCAGTCCAGGCGAGGAGCGCGGACTTGGCTGTAGTTGTGCCTGAATACGACATGAAGGCTCTTCCCCTTCATCAGCTCTTCAAGAGCTTTCCGACAGGCCCGACGGGAGCAGAGCAGGTGAACTTCTTCCGCCGTGTGTATGATGATGTGCCGGAACTCACCCGCGAACTTGAAGCTGACAATCTTCACGCAGTAATCATCGCGACGGGTTACCCTGCGGCATTCTTCAGCGCAAAACCCTTGAAGACCCTTCACGACATTAAGGGTCAGAGGTGGAGGAGCGCGAGTTTCTGGCACAAAGACTTCTTGAGCAACGCCGGAGCTGAGCCCGTAACAATGCGCTGGGGGCCGGGTGTCTCTGATGCACTCAATGATGGGACGCTGGACGGCCTCATCGTGAACATCGACAGCGGCTACGACATCAAAACCCACAAACCTGCACCGAATATTCTTGTGTCGCCCAGACTATGGCTCGGGCACGAATACATCATCGCAGTGAACAAATCCTTGTGGGACAGCCTCGAGGATGCCGACAAAGAGGCCATAGCCAGAGCCGCAGAGAGTTCGTACGCAGTGCTGGGCGGGATAATGGATGAATCGCTTGTCCGGCAGATTGAGGTGCTGAGGGCTGACGGTGCGGATGTCCGAATGATGATGGATGAAGAAGTATCTTTCTGGGAACAGTCGACGGATTACCGCAATGTTCAGGAGAGATGGATCAGCGGGCAGAACATTGACGGTGCGGATGAGGCACTGAAAGCTATACGGAGGAGCTTGACGAATGAGCAGGACAAATGATTTTCTTGAACAGTGCGGGTTCTACTACCTGCTGACGGTTGACGGCGATTATCCTTCCGGCAGGCCGATAAGCCGAATCCTCGAGAAGGACGGCGCGATGTATTTCGGCACGAGGACGGAGAAAGAATTTTACCGCCAGCTTAAGCAGAACCCCATGGGGGTTGAGAGGTTCGGGACTTCTGCGAACCCTCTGCTTGCGGTGTTCAGGATGGATGTTGTCAGGGCAGAGCTTCACAGCACGGGCGATAAGGTGGAAGACATTACGGAAAGGGTGTGAATCATGAGGAAGATAGCTGCAGCAATAATTCTGCTGGTGCTTGCTGTCCCTGCATTTGCCGCAGAGAGCACGTACACGGTCAAAGCAGGTATATCGTTCAGCCAGCAGTGGGGCTTGTACATAGCAAACGTAATCGAGAAGGACGGCAAAATCTCCAACATAGTGATTGACCGTCTCGCGAACGGCAAAAGCAGCAAGGAGCTTCACGACAATTACGGGATAAAGCCTGTGAGCACGCTCGGGAAAGACTGGTGGGAACAGGTCGCCTACTATGAAGACTGGATGCTGAAGAACGGCGTCGATGCCGTGAAGTACGACAAGGACGGCCACGCGGAGAATGTTGACCTGATTTCCGGCGCGACAATCGGGATTGATGACCTTACGCTGGCTGTGAAGGATGCTCTGCGCAAATGAAGCACAGAAAGATAATTCTGGTTCTGCTAGCCCTGCTGTTGTGTGTGTCGACAGGATACGCCCAGCAGTTCAGGGCAGCAATGCCTTCGGAGTTCAGCAACTCATCACCCGAAAGATTCCATGAGGCCAAGACCTGCACAGTCAGGAGCTTCACCAACCCCGAAACGTTTTCGTGTTATGCGGCATGATAAGTGAACCGTTCGTGATTGAGAGTGAGACTCTGCCTCTAGAAGTTGGAGATTACGAGTTCGCTGGCCTGAAAATCAGAGTTATTCACTCGCCGGGACATTCACCGGGAAGCGCGCTGTATTACTTCCTTGATGAAGGGTTGCTGTTCTTGGGAGACACGGCGAGAACATATCTCTCGGGGACATGCTAAGCAACTACAAAGACTCTCACCCTCAGCGTAAAAGCGAATGAAGGCGAGGTTATCGATGTTGACGGCGCATATTTTGAGAGCGGTGCTCTCTGGGAAAATTCCTCGAGCAAGTCTGCAAGGGCTTCATAGCTTGGGAACTCTCGGCCAAGTAAACAGGAGGTGTAATGATGAAGAAAGTTTCTGCGTTAGTGCTGGTGTTGTGCGTGATGTTTGCGCCGGAATGTTCTGCGGAGTTCCGTGAAGTACAGTTCGGGAGGTACTATCAAGCTTCACGCACTGTCTCACTGCTGACCACCGACGAAGCGATAAAGTACATGCCTGAAGACGCACAGCGCAGGTGTTCGCCGACGAGCTACACCGTTAGCAGAGGAGCTTACACGAACGGTGAAGGGCTGTCCGCGTGGTGGACGAGTTCGCCGAGCAGAAAGCCGATGCAGGCCGAGTACTTCAGCTCTTACGGGACTATAGGAAACCGCCCGCATTACGTTGACGAGGACATTATATGTGTGCGTCCGTCCGTCCGCGTGAACAGAAACGCCTTCGACGGAAGCTGTGTGTTCTCCGTGAAGCCGTCCCACGAGAAAGCCCTCGCTGAGTTCGACATGAAGCGTCTTACGGTTGAAGGTGTTGTGCTGAGGAAAGGCCCTGATGGAGTGTTCGGCCAGCCCAGCATAGAGCTTTCCGACAAAACGGTCGGCGAGTGCTACGTTCTGTGCGTGTTCCAGAATGCAGGCGACTACAGCAGGGTTAAGACCGGCGACAGGATTACTGTACGCGGAAACTACCTTGTGATTCGCGAGGACTACGGAATAGTGTTGAAGATATGCGAACTGATTTAGGAGGTGCGGGATGTCAGAACTTGAAGACCTGATGATATTCAAACCGTCGAAGCAGTACAAGCCCGAATGTGAGCAGAAGATAGCTCCGGGAAAAAGCATTCTCCCTAAGGGCTGGCAGGTTGAGGAAGGGTTTATGCCTCTTCCGTGTGATATTGTCGTGGAGAAGGATGTACGCGTGAAGATGCGGGACGGCGTTTCGCTGTGCGTCGACATCTTCAGGCCGGCGACCGACGAGAAAGTCCCCGTGTTAATCTCTTGGAGCTCCTACGGCAAAGACAACGGCACACGTCCGAGCTACAAGGGAATCTTCGCGCTCGTCGGAATCCCGAACAGCAAAGTATCCGGCCTTCAGAAGTTCGAGGGAAGCGACCCTGCCTACTGGTGCGCGCACGGTTACGCAGTCTGCAACCCGGACACGCGCGGCATCACGAAGTCAGAGGGCACAATCTACACGATAGGTTCACACGAGGCGCAGGACGGCTATGACCTCATCGAGTGGCTTGCGGTTCAGGACTGGTGTAATGGCAGAGTTGCTCTCAGCGGAACGTCATACCTCGCTTTCTCGCAGTGGTTCATAGCGTCGACACACCCTCCGCATCTGTCAGCAATCAACCCTGAAGAGGGATTAACGGATGCATACAGAGACCTCGTGAGCAGGAGAGGGATCACGGACGTGGGATTTGCGGCGCGTATACAGTTCAGCCAGTCGCACGAGGGAGAGCCTGTGCAGTGGGAGGATACGCCGCTCTAGGCCTCAGCTACCACTTCGCTAATAATCCGTTATGATTCGGACAAGATTGCGCACCCCGAACGCATAACCTGCCCGGCATATGTTGTCGCGAGTTGCAGCAACACACTCCACACAATGGGAACATTCCGAGCGTGGCGGGCAATTCCAGACGGCAAAAAGTGGCTTCGCATTCACGACGGGCAGGAGTGGCCGGACTTCTACGACGCTGAACAGATGGAGGACAGGCGGAAATTCTTTGACCGTTTCCTGAAGGACATAGACAACGGCTGGGAGAAAACTCCGACGGTGCGCTACTCTCTTCACGACTTCGAGGGAGGCAACGCTACGGGCATTGCGGCTGAGACGTTCCCGCCCTCTGGTGTGAGCTACGAGAGGCTGTACCTCGACGGAATGACACGAACCCTCACAGCCAAACCAGCAGAAGCTGACGTTCCGGCCAAGTACGACGCGGAAGGTTATGATGATATGGATGTGTATATCTCACTGTACAAGCTCGACAGGTTCGGGACGATGCTCCAGCAGTTCACTGTGCCGAATCACAGCGCGCGAAGCCATGACCTCACGGAGAAGGGCGGAAGCATCCTGCGTTATCGCGGGAGCACGGGAAGGCTCAGGGTGTCGATGAGGCATCTTGACGCTGAGAAGTCCACGCCGGAGATTCCGTACCACACGTTTGACCGCGTCGAGAAGCTCAAGGCGGGCGAGGTTGTGCCTGTGGAGATTGAGATGTACCCGGTGGGTCTGGTGCTGTATGCGGGTGAACAGCTGAGGCTCGTAGTCAGTGCGAGCGACGAGGCCGGCTCAATGATGCCCGGGACTGCGCCGGTGAAGCCCGACAACAAGGGGAAGCACACAATTCACTGCGGAGGAGATTACGCGTCATACCTTCAGCATCCGTTCAAGCGTTAATACTACACTTGAGATTTGCCCGTGATTAACGTCGCGGGGAAATTTTTTGTGTATAATTGACCGCATCCCAAAACTAGAGGAGGCAGACAGCCCGCAAAGTGGCTGAAGGCGTGGGGGCACAAGGACAAGCTCGCGCGTGTTGAGGCCATCACGTCAAAGGGTGCGCGGGAGATTCTCGGTGAACTGCTGAGAATCTTTGACCCTAAAACTAAGTGCAGATGCAGAGTAATAAATACTGGTAACTGTGAAGGAAAATTGATGATTTTATCCAGAGACACCAAAATTTCAATATCAGAGGCTTGTGCGCTTAAAATAACCTTTAACGAATTTCAGCTGTTCCCTTCAAATGCATATTACGGGCTTGAAGATTTATACTTCTACTATGAGGAGGTCTAGTCATGCGCAGAGAAACTAAAGAACTCATCGAGTCCTACTTCGACTCACTGTGCCCTGTGCTCTACATTCACCACTCAGATTTCGCCGCCGTCGACGATGTAATCAGAAACTCTCCCGCCGCAAATGCCGCCTTCCGCGAGTTCAATAACGCACTCGGAAGCGTCGACTTCACCACCAAGAACCAGCAGCACCCCTACAGCCTGACAGACTTCCTCAAAGCAACAGCTGACGATGCCTTCAACGGCGAAGAAGTAATCATTCTCCTCAAGGACATTCACGACAGCATAGACTCGCCCGACGTTATCGCAATGATCCGCCGCATAGCTGAGGACGCACTCACCGTCGAGGACTACAACGCCAAAATCATAATCGTTGACTCGAAGGTGAACATCCCCTTTGAGCTCGAGAGCTTCATAACGCTTATTGATGTCCCGCTTCCCGACGACGAAGAGATACGGGACTGCGTGGAGACTTTTGCTGAAGCTGTGTCGGTAACTCTCAGCGACAAGGAGAAGGACGAGCTTATATTCTCGCTTAAGGGGCTGAGTTCGTTCCAGATTAACCAGGTGCTGTCGATAGCGTACCAGAAGGGCGGAAGCATCGGCGAGGCGGACAAGAAATTTATTCTTGAGGAGAAGGAACAGATGATAAAGAAGTCCGGCATCCTCGAGATGGTGAATTTCGACGAGAGCATCGAAGACATCGGCGGCCTCGAGAACCTCAAGAAGTGGCTTGAACGCAAGGCCAAGATATTTTCACGGCTTGACGAGGCACGGAAGCAGAAGGTAGACATTCCCGGAGGAGTACTGATTCTCGGTATGCCCGGGTGTGGAAAAAGTCTCACGGCAAAAGCTACAGCCCGTCTCTTCAACGCACCGTTAATCCGTCTCGATGTCGGCAGGCTGATGGGAAAGTACGTCGGCGAATCGGAAGACAACATGCGCCGTGCATTGAGGCTCGCGGAGGCTGTAAGTCCGTGCGTCCTTTGGGTTGACGAGCTGGAGAAGGCTTTTGCTGGAATAGGCGGGGACAGCAGCGGCGTAACTACGAGGCTGTTCGGGCAGTTTCTGACGTGGATGCAGGAGAAGAAGAGCAGTGTTTTCGTCGCGGCTACGGCAAACGACATCTCGAAGCTCCCGCCCGAGTTTCTGCGCAAAGGACGTTTCGACGAACTGTTCTTTGTCGACCTGCCGAACCAGAGCGAGCGCAAAAAGATTCTGGAGATTCACCTTCAGAAGCGCGGGAAATTCAGCCCGAGCATAGACCTCGACAAACTGAGCTCGGAGACGCAGGGCTATAACGGTGCGGACCTTGAAGGTATAGTCAGGGAAGCATCGGAGACGGCATTTATCGAAGGCATGAGCGGAATAACGACGGAACTTCTGCTGAGCATACGTAAGGAGACAAAATCAATCTCTGACATTCAGAGGGACAAGATAGAGGGAATGCGAACGAGCCTGAAGAAATACAGCATCAAGCCCGCCAGCGCATGATGTTTTAGCCGAACAGCCAGCCCAGAATTTTTTTGCCGACTGCCTTAACGCCCTCGCAGACTTTCTTGAACACGGGGGCAACATAACTTGCTACTGTGTCGACGACTTTTGTCCTGACTTCCTGAACTTTCTCAACTACGGCGTGTGTAATCCTTGAGCCCGCGATGAAGCCTGTTACTCCTCCGATTACGCCCCCGACCGCCGTACCCACAGGCCCGAACACAGAGCCTATTGCCGCGCCGACAGACGCACCTTTGACGCTTGATGCAGTTCCTGCAGCTACAGCCAAAGCATTGCGTTCAACCTCTTCCACTATCTCGATGAAGGGAAGTTTTGTCGCGGCGGCTTTGGTTTTCTCGACGGCCATATATCCCATTCCTGCAAAAACGTCATCGCTTGTGTCTGCGGGCAGAACCGGGAGCATTCCTCTTTCCGAACCTGTCTTGAGTGCACCGGCGGCGGCAGCTTTCAGGCCTGTTGTGTCCCCTGAAATGAGCGTGTCTTCGATGAACCTGCTGTGCGGGGAGCTGGCATCACCTAGAACTTCACCGACGACCTGATACCCTTCTGCGTCGACGGTTGACCCGAGAACTGCGGCGTTCTGGATTTCGCGGGCGGCATCCTGCGGGGTCGGGGCTGTCTCTGCGGGAGGTTCGGTGAACTCTGCGTCGATTATGCCGGTTCTCCTGAGAGTGTCGCCCTGAGCTTTGACCGCAGAATTGTAGATGTCCTGCACACGGTCTTCTGCTTGAGCGTTCTTGAGTTCCTGTGCGAACCAGCGTTCTTTTGAGCCGCCGCGTTTGCTGAGGGCGCGGTCGAGGGATTCGCGCTTGGTCTTCGTGAGTTCGAGTGAGGAGAGTATTCCGCTGGTCATTGAGGAGATTTCGGAGGTGGTTTTGTCGGGCATGTGGGCTTTGAGCTCCATTGCGAGCCAGTCGCTGATGGGCATTGTCTCGTGGTTCTGTGCGTAGCTCTCTATGAATTCCTTTAAGAGTACGATGAAAGCTGCCTGATTGTCATTAACTTTTATTTTCTCCATATATGTTATCTCCCTCTATAACGTTTCGTTAATGCAGTCAGTTATGGTATTAAGATTTCCTCTAGGACTATCTTCGTTGGGGTCGCCTTTGTGTCCAAGCAGAGCTTTGACCAGATAGGTATAGACACTCGCTACGCAGTCGTCATCTTCCATGCATACTTCAATAACTTTACCAAGTTGGTGGTTTGCTCGTACTGCCATGTCCCTGACCTCATCTAATGCTTTGCGGAATTTTTCGTTCTGCTGTTCAAGCAGGGCTTCATATTTTTTCGCTGCCTCTGCGTAATCATCCCCCCTCTTCTTGAGACTATCATACTTTTTCTGCAAGTCATCGCGTTCACGTGTGAGACTGCTCACTGTGCCACGCAAGTCATCGTGTTCACTTGTGAGACTGCTGACCTTGCCCCGCAACTCCTCCAGCTCATGAAGGCCGTTCTCCCTCACGTACTCCCAGAACTTCCTGCGCTCGTCAAGATAATCATAGAACTCAAGCTCCGCGTCAATCTCTCCTGTGTCTGCCTCAGCGTAGAATATCCTCATCAGCCCCTCAAGAATTTCACGCGCCTTCGTCTTCCCGGACTCCTTGAGTGCCCTGACCGCCTCTAGTTCCTCCTTGTAGCGTCGGCAATCGAGCCACCGTTCAAGCGTCCCGCTACCGAAATTCTCCAGAACATCCTCAACAAAGAAGTTCTCCCTCAAATCCTCAATCGTCCTGATTCGAATTTCCCCGCAGTTGAACATCATGTTGAACTTCAGCTTTGAGTAAGCAATCTTCATCGTCCCGCCTCCTTGAAGAATAACCCTATTATAGCCGTGATTGACTTCACCGGCGACATCATCAGCGACCGTGTTACACTCAGTCCTATCCGCTTCGTAGCATCAAGCACCGCTATTATCTCCTCCGTTACGTCCATGCTCAAGTCCCCGTAGCCCGGGCTGAACCGCGACGTGAGATGTTCTCCCTCCTGCAGTGAAGGCACAATCTCTCTCCTGGTTGCTTCATCAGCGAACTCGTCAACCATCACCGACGCACACGCATCCAGCGCAAGTCCGTCGAGCATGTTTCTCCGCTGTTCAAGGGCTATCTGTCTGTCGGTCTCGTGGCCAAGTGTCGCCGCCAAGAGGTAGCACTCACTGCTTCTGGAGGTCAGGCGGGCAATGTTCCTGCTGTATATCTTTCCGCCTTCAAGCTCTATTCCGCCGTCAAAGTGTTCAATGCGAAATCTGCCCCACACTATACGCGGAGTGATTACCACCTCAAGTCGTGTGAATGCTTCGCGGACTGTTCGCACAAGTTCTTCACTCCGGCCCTCTGGCGGAACACGCATATAGCGCAGGGCATCAATGATATTCTTATCCGTTGGAGCGGACTTCATAACGCTTCACGTACAGTATCGAGCGTATTCCCGCGTCAATCCTCCTGACTGTGTCGGCCTGGTTCATCGTGTACAGGTGAATACCCTCAACACCCCGCGCCAGCAGGTCAATAATCTGTTCTGTTGCGTAGGCTATTCCGGCTTCCTTGACTGCTCCCTGATGATGGCCGTACGCCTCGACGAACCTGCGCACCCTCTCAGGCACAGAAGCTCCGCACATCTCTACGACCTTCGGAATCTGCGCGGCGGCAGTGATGGGCATTACTCCGGCAATTATGGGCTGGGTTATTCCCATGCTGCGGACTTTCTGCTTCCACTCGAAGAAAGCATCATTGTCGAAGAACAGCTGGGAGATTAACGCCTTTACCCCCAAATCACACTTCTCCTTGAGGTGCGCAAGGTCTTCCTCCATCGACGGGGCTTCGGGGTGCTTCTCGGGGTAACACGCCGCGAAAATGTCGAAGTCGTCGCCGTACTCCTCGTGAATGAACCTGATTAACTCGCTGGCATAGTGGAAATCTCCCAAGTCCGATTTGTCCTTGAGGTCTCCGCGAAGCGCAAGGACGTTCCTCACGCCGTTAGCCCTCAGCTCGTCGAGGATGGCTTTCAGCTCAGCCTTCGTCGTCCCGACGCACGTAAGGTGAGCGACTCCGTTCGTGTTGTACCTGTTCTGAATGCCTGAAGCAATCTCTACAGTGTTGTCCCTGCTTGAACCGCCCGCGCCGTAAGTTACGCTGATTAAGTCGGGGTTGAAGCTCGCGAGGCTGTCTATCACTCCGTAAGTGCCTTCGGTGCTCTTGTTGCCCTTCGGCGGGAAAATCTCGAACGTGTAGCTTGGTCTCGGGTGGTCAAAAAAGTTCTCCATGATTAATCTCCTTTCACTTGCGACAACAGCCATTCTCTGGCCGTCTGCATTCTGTACGCGTAATCAAATGATGTCATGTGCTCTGAGTATTTCTCTGCCCCCGCGCCGTCAGGAAGTGTTGTGCCCGCCGTGAAGGTGATGAAGCTCTGGGGCTGTCCGGCCGGAATGGTGATGCCGGGATTCTGCGCGTCAATGTTCCTGTACCACACGAAAGGCAGTCCCTCATTCGTGAACATGTCTATAACTTCCTGCTGTCCCTTAGAGGCCTTGTCATCACCCAGCGACGCGACGTAGATGAACTTCTGCTCACGAAGCCCCTGCAGCACTGAGATGTCCCACTGCCCCGACACGAACAGGCACGCCGTGAACAGGCCGGGATTCTGCGCGGAGAGTATCAGGCTCGTCATGCATCCCATCGACTGCCCGGTAGCGTACACTCTTGAAGGGTCAATGCTGTAATTCCCGACTGCCCAGCGCACGAAGCGTTCAGTCAGCTTAACGTAATCGGTAACCGTAAGCCCGTTGTGGTCATCGAGTATCATTTCAGGGTACGTCGGAACAATCACGATGCAGTCGTCAGGCCAGACTAGCGCACCGTAACCCTGTGTGAGGGAGTATGAAGGGTCTTTACCCGCCGCGCTCGCGTCTGCGATGAAGAACACTGCAGGAAGTTTGCCGTCCTCGTCAGGAATGTAGATGTTGTACTGTATCGCCAGCCCCGTAATGTCATCGCTGAAGGTCTTAACGGTGAACTTGGCCGCCTTCTCAGCAATGAGGGACTGCAGGACTTCATCACCTGACTTGTCGAGGTGGAACATTCCCGCCGCAAAAGCACCGAACGGCAGAACCAGAACCATAACCAGCGCAAAGATTACCTGCTTCATTTCTTGAGACCCTCCTGCCTGTCTTCTTCCCACGTTATGAACGAGTGATAGTACTTCTGGTCGTCATCGTCAAGCCCGCGTGTGATTTCCGTTACGTGGATGTGTGAGGCCTTGACCTGCTCGAGCACATAGTCAACGGCTATCATGGGTTCAGTGTGCGCGCCGCAGGTGTAGATGTCGAGAGCCATATAGTTCACTTCCGGCCAAGTGTGGCACGACAAGTGAGACTCGCTGATTACGACAACTCCGCTGACTCCGTTTGGGGGAAACTTGTTGAAGGATACTGACCAGACTTGAGCATGTGCTCTGTTTGCTGCTTCTACGAGGATGTCCTGCAGCTTGGATACGTTAGTGATAGTGTCATCACAGCCTGAAACCTCGACGATGTAGTGAACACCTTTTGGGGACAATTTAGAATCTCAGCCTCCCTAAGTAATGAATGATATAGCCTGAAATTGTATCACACTGACTGCACAAAAAAGAGCGTCTCCCGACGATTCTGGGAAACGCCCCTGCATCATTCACACGGTTCTACGTTAAAGGCTGAGTAGTGCAAGAAGCAGCATGATTATGCTCCACCCGGCATTACAGCCGCCCGACGAAGGAGCTATATTCCCGCTGTCGTTCCCGTCTGTGCTGCCGTCTCCTGCTGTGCTGAACTTCAGGACTCCCGCGTCCGTCCACACATCATCATCGTCATCATAGGAGAGTTTCTGAACGGTTATCTCATAGACTCCCTTCGGCGTGTAACCTGCTATCGAGCTGACCGTTATTATCGCAATACGGCCATAGTCGCTCGGCGCACCTTCGTCCTCGCTGACGGTGCTGACGGCCTCAAGGGCGATGTCGAGATAATCCCTGTCATCCTCCTCGCCGTCGTCTCCGTCTGACGCTGAGACTGCACCGTTGAGCTTCACGCTTGAAATCTTCCAGAAGACATTTTCGTCTGCGCTGAGCACGTAAGTTCCGCTTGTCGCGCTCGACACGAGATAACCCGCAAGCTCCTCAAGCGTGAATGCAGGATCTTCGCCGGCGTAAAATTCCTCCGCCGCAGCTTCAAGGTCCTCTTCGGTCAGGGCTATTATTCCGAACGTCATATAATCAGCTACAGCCTCTATCTCATCCGCTGAAGCCAGAAGCTCCGACGGCGAGACGTTGAACGTAACCTGATTCTGTCCGTTGAGCAGAGCAATATCTTCGAGCATGAACACATCCTCAATATCGCTGGACTCAAGCTCGCTAAGGTCAACAATGGTGTTGATGCTTGCGTTCGGCAGCTTCTGCTTCCCTGAAGGCGTTAATACATATCCCACAAAGAACGAATAGGGGACTTCTTGGCCGGAATAGTTGAAGTTCGCCGTCATCGGAACAAACGAGTCATCGCTGTGCGAGATGATGTATTCCGCAATGTCGGTTATCGCATTGCCGTCGCCGTCCGTGAAGGACAACGGATTAAGCTGAATTTCATCAGCGGCAGCACGGAAACCTGCTTCCTTCACAGTCATAACTCCGCTGGCGGATACCCTGATATCGTCCTTGTTGTAGGCGTTGAACGGGTAGAAGCCCGTGTTGTTCCCGCCCCAGTCGCTTATCCGGCCGTCCGCTCCGTAACGTGCCTCGTGAACTTCGTCGAGCGCGTTGTCCGGGTCAATCTCCACGTAGAAATAGTACTGCTTGCCGGGTGTTAGGTTCGGTGTCCAGCTGAATACCGCCGTGCCCTTGTTGTTGTTGCTGTCGTTCTTCCATCCGCCGAGCGTCATCGGAACTGTCGCAATCGTAGTCCTCTGTGCTGTCGGTGAATTATCTGTCGTCCATGAGAGCCGGACATTGAAGCTCCCCGTGTCCTTGAAACTCGCGTTGTACAGAGGCACACGGATTTCATAATTCAGCCCGTTCAAGAGCTTGTTATCCGAGTAGTACGCAAAGTCAGGAACGTAGAACCTTATTCCTCTTATCTTCATTGCTGACTTGTCGTAGGTGTTGGCTCTGAAAGTCATACCGTCCTTCAGGAATTTCTGCGGAAGAAGCAGCGCAGGGTCTGGCTTCTGCTGGTAGATGCTCGACGGTTCCCACAGCCGGGCGTGGTTGGTGCTCGAGAGTTCTACTGCCGTCGCAAGCGTCATTGCTCCTTCTTTCGCGACGAAGGGCTGCATCTTCACCGTGTGATCCGCAGCCTGCATGGCCGTAAGCGTTGAGCTGCCCTGCAGGCTGTAGCTGATGCGTTCGGTCTTGCTGTACTCCTTCGAGAACGTTTTAGGGTTGTCCGAATCAGGCATCGTCAAGCCTTTGGCTTTGTCCCCGTTAAAGAGCCTGTCAAAGAATCCTACAGTTGCAGTGAACCCGCTCGGAGTTACGTTCTTTTCGGCGTGCTGCATATTGCTGGTCGCCTTCGTGAATGTTATTCCCGTGTTGTCCATCACGCTGCTGAACTCCCACGTGTCCTCGTCAGCAAGAATACCCGCATCGTTGTAGCCTTCGACATCCGCAATCTGGGACGGGTACGAGAAGAAGTTACCTTCCTCATGAAGCGGCTGGTACATGGAATCAGTTACCGAGCTTGACGTGTGAAGCGGTGAGTTCTCGCTCATCGTGAACGTCAGGTAAAGTTCTTTGTCGCCCTGCACACTGCTGGGATTGTCGATAGGTGTCGAGTCAACTCTCGGCCCCCAAGCCAGCCACATCGGGATCGGCCTCGTCATAACAGGATAACGCCATATATGCCGTGCCGTGTCGGTGTACAGAATGGCATCGTGTGTCGTCGCCGTAATGTTCTTGTCGATAGTAGTCGTCGATGTTTCAGTGTTGGTGCGCTGGTCAACCGAGTCCACCTTGTCCGTGAAGAAGTCTATCATGTCAGTAAGCCCTTCTGTCGGGTTTGTGGGTCTCCATACCGATCTTTGCCTAGCCTCCGGGCTCATTCCTTCAACGTACGACTCGAACGCTATACCGCCTATCGCAGACGCAAACGCTGTCAGACCTTTTACTGTCCCGAGTGTTCCCTGTACGTTCTGGTCTGTCCCGGTGGGGTCAGCCGCAAACATTGTTTCAACCGACTGGCTCAAGTCCTGCTTCACGGTGTTCGTCGTGGAATCGGTGGTGGATCTTCCGTATGAAACAGTCATATCTCCGCCGTTCATAAATTCGCTGTACGTGAAGTTTACAGGCTCGCCGCCGGTGAGGTCTGAACCGTCCGCGCTGACTGTGTCGACGTGATAAGGGATTGCGTTAAGAGCCGCGATGTAGCTTCTGTTAGACTTCTTCCGCAGGTGCACGGGCTTGTCGAGTTCAACGCCCTCGCCTACGAGGTCAACGGCCACAAGTCCGCGAAACGTCTCCTGTCCGCTCGCACTGGAATTAGCTTTATCCTTCATCGCGAGCTTTCCGTCCTCGAAACCGTCAAACTGTTTAGCGGCGTTGACTTTCGACTTGAAGACTGTTACGCAGTCGTTGCCGTCCCTGTCCCTCCAAGCCACCGCAATATCATCAACCGTCCTGAACGTTCCCAGTCTGCCGGTGAAAGGCCCTGCCGCTATCGAGAACATGCGCGGAGCATACATGTATCTTACGCTGTCGGGGCTTGTCCCCTCGTTCTTGTTTTGGCCTTTGTGTACTGAGTCGTAGTAGATGTACCGCCACTCTAGGAAAGGTTTATCGCCGAGAAGTTTTGTGTTCTTGTCCTGAGCAAGGGTGTACAGAGTACCGTAATTGTAGTTGTTCTCGCCGCTTTCACCCCCGCCCTTCACGTGAGAGTCATCATGAACGGGCTTTGTCGAACCTCTGTTGAATGTCCAGACCGCAAGATGAGGGTAAGCGTAAAAATCGTCCAACCTCAAGCTGTAGGCCTTAATCTTTGCGTCCCATTGCTTATGGTGAACATATCCGAGCAGAAGGGTAGCAATTTCTGACTTGCCGTCGCCGTCGAGGTCTGCCGCAGCTGCCCTCAGCCCTACAACTCCTGAAACCCACGCTTCGGGAAGGAGATCGAATGCGCCGTCTTTAAGTCTCTCGTAGTGGTAGTCCTTCGCTGTCTCTGCGTAGTCGAAGTAGCGTCTGTTTGCGTTCCAAGAATAGACCCTGCAGTTTATGTCGCCGACCATCGGGCCGCTACGCCAGCCTTTATCGTTTTTGAGTGCGGTTGCATAGCTCGGCCTCTTGTAGAGTACGGCGATCTCGTCCCTGCCGTCCCCGTCAAAATCTCCTGCGGTCATGTCCGCTACCGGCTGTTCCTCCAAATAATTCATCCACAAGGTGGAGGAGTAAACCTGCATTCCGCTCGCATCGCCCAGAGACATCAGCGACAGTTTCTCGTCCGAGAAATTCAGTCTGTAGACGAAAAGCCTGATTTCCTCGCGCGAGTGAATCATCAGGGCTAATTCGTTGTTGTATTTGTCGCCGTCAAAATCTCCGACCGCTATTGATACGATGTACGGCTTCTTCCTGAAAGGAGTTGTCTGCGTCAGGGCGGTCAAAGGCTCCTGCGTCATCGTGCCGTTACCGTCAGCATTTAGGGCGAAAAACTCGAGGCGCACTTCCTGTTTATCTTGGGGATTCACCTCGTGTCTATACTCAGTACCTACCAAAAACGCAGACTCGTAGCCCGATTTTATGTCCACCCTTGTCAACCCCGAAGCGGCAACGAAAACTTCACGGTCATACCCCTTGACAGACATAACTCCCGTTCCGTACACCTCGCTGATTAGGTTTTCAGCATTTGAGAACGCCGGCGATGTATATGTGCCGAAGTCCGAAATGTTGACCAGATTCACGAGCCCTGTAGGTGTGCTTTCGGTTGAGTTCTCGCTTCTGGTGCTGGAAAGGGTCTTGAAGTAATACTTGAGGCTGCCGTTCGGGGCTATGTTGTGGAACATCAACGCCCTTTTGCCGTTGTAGAGTTTGCGGGACACGGCAGGGCGGAAGAACTTAGGCTCGCCTTCATACACAGGCACACGAACAGTCTCGTTGGGAACTAGATTGCCCATCAAGCCATCGAGATACCTTTTCTTCTCTTCATACTTGCCGACGGCTGGGTCTGAAGTTGGGTATGTCGTGAAAATCTTCCGCGCGTCAGAGGCTGAAGCGTCCGTCCCGAACACTGAGGCGTACACGTCGACGTAGGTGTTGTCCTGGAAATCTCCGCCCCTTAGGGTGATTAGCCCCTTCTTGGGGATTGAGAGTTCTCCCCTGTTGACCTCTTTGACCACGTCGTCAACGCTTCCGAGAGATTTGCCGTTGATCGTCTGCGCTGATTCAGCAGTGCCCCCCCCCCCACCCGTAAGTAATACTACTGACAGGAGGAAGGCCAGTAACGCAAAAGCTAGCTTGACCTGCTTCATGAAACATAAACCTCCAGTAAGAGAAATTTCTGGTAATTATACACTTGCAAGAAAAAGCGTCCCTCGCTGAATCTCGAGAAACGCTCTGTCTTTTCTGATGAAATGGTGGAGGCGGGGAGATTTGAACTCCCGTCCGACGCGGGCCAATCGTGATGGCTGCTACAGGCTTATTCCCTGTTGATTGTCGTCCTCGTCAGGTCAGGGACAACCTTTCGGAGTTCCAAGAGTCTTACGGGTCTATCACCTTGCCGGACTCTCTACAAGGTGGGGAGCTGACTTTCATGACACCTTCGGTGAACCGTCAGCGGTGTCCATCCGTCGGCGTGGCTGGCAACTAGGCCGCCAGTGCGAAATTATCTTCGACTTTTATTGTTTTGTCCTAAGTTTTACGGGTGATTATAGACTTTCCCCGGCCTGCTCCTTCAGATCCTCCTTCGCGCCGTCGAAACCTGTCGCCCCCTCGTTAATCTTCGTCGTAGCTTCCTTTGCCCCTCACTGCACGGGCAATGCTCCTCTTCGCATCTCTGTCCGCGATCATGTCGCGCTTGTCGTGGGTTGTTCTGCCCTTGGCGAGGCCCAGTTCAACCTTCGCGCGCCGTCCGTCCTTGATGTACACACTCAACGGAACGAGGGTCAAGCCTTTCTCGCGGAGCTTGCTGTTGAGGCGGATAATCTCCTGCCTGTGCATCAGCAGCTTGCGGGGACGTTCGGGCTCGTGGTTGTAGTAAGTGCCCTTCTCGTAGGGTGAGATGTGTACCCCGAACAGCCAGAGTTCAGCATTCTCGATGGAAGCATAAGAATCCTTCAGGTTAAGGTGTCCGCTTCGGACGCTCTTAATCTCTGTGCCGGTCAGGACTATTCCGCACTCGAAGCTGTCGAGGATGAAGTAGTCATGTCTGGCTTTGCGGTTCTGTGCTACTGTTTTATCTCTGCTGTTCGTCTTGGACATGTACGAAATTTTACACGAAATCCTGTTTTCCGCAAGTAAACCTGTGGTTTAATCCGTGTTTCTCTCCGTGAATCTCTGCTATCATAAATAAATCATAATCCCATGAGGAGGAGTATTTATCATGAAACGTCTATTAGCCGCAGTCCTCGTACTGCTTCTGTCCGTTCCGTCGTTCGCACTGAGCGATGCCGAGTATCTCAGGATGCGCAAGAGCAGTGCGGATTTCGCCAGAGCCGACAAGAGACTCTCGACAGTCTGGACGAACCTCAAGAAGTCTTTACCCAAGAGCGTCTTCACGCGTCTTCAGGCAGAACAGCGCGAGTGGATCGCCTCAGGCCGCGACGAAGCCGCAGAAGCCTACATCGCTGACGGTTATTCGCGCATGGAGGCCTACACGATGGCCACGAACGACCGCGCCGATGCTTTGCCCGGAATCGCTCAGGCTCTCCGCAAAGGCACAAGCACAACCCCTTCACGCCCTAAGCCTGCCACAAAACCGGCGAGAAGGCCAGCACCTAAGCCAGACCCCGAACCCGAGCCAGAGCCAGAACCAGAGCCTGAACCTGAACCAGAGCCCCAGCCCCTCGACGAAGGCCCGGTAGTCCCGGAAGGTGAGTACAACGGCAAAGAGGCATTCTTTACGGTGAAGATTCTTGACCGTTCAACGCAGGAAGCAGAGGTTACGTTCAGCAGGTGGAAGGACGAAGTCAGCTGGACATCGCGCGGATGGATTGAGGACAACACCCTCGAGCTCTCAGACTCGAACTACAGCCGGTGCGTCGCAACGATAACCTTCACCAGCGGGAAAGCAACTGTAACCGTGAGCGACTCTGAGGACTGGGCGGAAGCGACAGCAGAAGACTTTGTGATGGCGGGAACGTACACAAAGCAGTAGCTCCCTAGTCATGAAGCACGAAAACAACCGCGAAATCTTTGAGGCTTGGCCGATCCCGAAGGCTCTCACTGAGTTAGCCCTCCCGATGATATTCGGCCAGCTAATTATTCTCGTCTACAACCTCGCTGATACCTTCTTCATCGGCCGAACCAATAATCCCCTGATGGTCGCTGGTGTCTCGTTGCTCCTGCCCGTCTTCAACATCTCCATAACCTTCGCGAATCTCTTCGGCATCGGAGGAGGCACGCTGATTTCCCGCCTCATGGGTGCGCACCGTGAGGGCGAGGCCAAGACCGTTTCAGCCTTCAGCTTCTACATGACGATACTCTCCGCCGGAGCTTTCGCACTCTCGATGTTTGCGTTTATGGAGCCGGTGCTCCGTCTTCTGGGCGCGAGCAATGACACGATGCCTTTCGCGAAACAGTACACCTTCTGCGTCATCGTGATTGGTGCAGTCCCGACAATCCTGTCGATGACACTCAGCAACTTTCTGCGCAGTACAGGTTACGCGAAACAGGCGGGCTTCGGTGTCTCGATGGGAGGCTTAATCAACATCGGCCTTGACCCGCTGTTCATGTTCGTGCTCCTGCCGAAGGGCTACGAGGTCTTAGGTGCGGGGATTGCTACAATGCTGTCGAACGTCATAATCTGCACGTATTTCCTCGTGGTCATTCTGCGGCTCAAGGGGAGCATTCTTTCACTCTCAATCCGCAACTTCATGCCTTCCCGCGCAAACGTTGCCTCAATCTTCGCCGTCGGTGTTCCCGCCGCAATCTCGGTAACACTCTTCGACATCACATATATCATCATCGACAAGCTGGCCTCAGGTTACGGAGATATTCCGCTGGCCGCCATAGGAATCGTCCTCAAAGCAGAAAGGTTACCCCTCAACGTCGGAATAGGCCTGTGTCAGGGAATGATGCCGCTTGTGGGCTACAACTACTCCGCGCGCAACTTCAAGAGAATGCGTGAGGCCGTGAACTTCTCGCGGATTGTCGGGCTGGTGATCGGTGTTGTTGCAGTGATTCTGTACGAGGTCTTTGCGGCACAGATCATGAGGGTGTTCATTGCCGACGCGCAGACCGTCGAGCTCGGAACGCACTTTCTGCGGGCACGCGTGCTGGCTACTCCGTTCATGTTCCTGTGCTTCCACCTCGTGAACTTCTTTCAGGCTGTCGGGCACGGCGGAAAAGCTCTCGCGCTTGGTACGGCAAGGTGGGTTGTGTTCAACATTCCGCTTCTGTTTGTGATGAGGGCAATCTTCGGGATGTACGGCATTGTTTGGACGCAGGTCGTCGCTGACGTGATGATGACGGTTGTGTCGCTTGCGGTGTACTGGAACTTCGAGCGCGGCATAACGAAGAATTTACAGCCTGAGGGATAAAATCAGTCTCACAGGCTGTTCACTCTGCTACATTAACTCCTCTATCTTGGCCGTAACCGCCTCAATAGCCGTGTTCTTGCCGGTGAGGCGCGCAACTTCCTTCCCGTCCTTGTAGAACAGGAACGTCGGCAAAGACATTACCCGCAACGAGACGGCCGCCCTTCTGTTCTTTGATGTGTCGACCGAACAGAATTTCACCCGGCCTATGTACTTTGGGTTGTCCGCAAGAGCGTGGTACTTGGGCATCATGGCCATGCACGGCCCGCAGCCAGGCCCCCAGAAATCCATAACCGCAGGAAGTTCGCTCTTCAGGAACTCAGCTTCCAGATTGTCCCTGCTTATCTCGATTACCGACAACAGAATCACCCTCCGTGAATTTGTGAATGCGCAACATGGTATCATATTTTCCACCCAAAGAACGGAGGCTGAAAATTATGGAGAAGCGTGAACTGGTTATCATCGGAGCTGGTCCGGCAGGGATGTCGGCGGCAGTCTACGGAAAACGTGCTGGGCTTGATGTCCTTGTGCTCGAGCGCGGGGCGACAGGCGGGCAGATCAACAACACCGACGAGGTCGAGAACTATCCATGCGTTGAGCACGCCACCGGCCCGGAACTCGGCGACATGTTCAAGGCACACGCGCTGAAGTTCGGTGCGGAGATAAGGCTCGTCGACAACAGCAGGGTTGAGCTCAGGGACGGCAGAAAGATAGTCCTCACGACGAAGGGCGGCGAGGCGAACGAGATCGAGGCAAACGCGGTCATCGTGGCAACGGGAGCACACTTCAAGCGTCTGGGCTGCGAGGGAGAAGCAGAACACATCGGGCAGGGCGTGAGCTTCTGCGCTGTGTGCGACGCGATGTTCTACGAAGACCTTGAAGTCGCAGTAGTCGGCGGAGGGAACACGGCAGTAGAGGAAGCGTGCTACCTCACAAAATTTGCGTCGAAAGTGTACCTGATTCACAGGAGGGATGAGTTCCGCGCGGACAGGTCAGCAGTAGCTAAGGCACTCGCCAACCCGAAGATTGAGCCCGTCTACAGCACGGTTGTCGAGAAGATAGAGGGTAATGGCATGGTGGAGAACCTCGTCATCAAGAACGTCAAGACCGGCGAGCTCTCTGACCTTCACGCTGACGGAGTGTTTATGTTCGTGGGACAGGAGCCCGACGCTGAATGCGTGGACGGTATCGTGGACAAGGACAGCGGAGGCTGGATCATCACGAATGAACGCATGGAGACTTCTGCGGAGGGGATCTTTGCGGCGGGGGATGTCAGGAGCAAGTTCCTGCGGCAGGTGATTACTGCGGCGAGCGACGGGGCGATAGCGGCGATGGCGGCGAGTGCGTACATCAGCAAATAGGCACATTTACGCTAGGTGCTGTTTTGTTGGACGGGGAGCTGCAGCGGCGGGGGCTTCCCCGTTTTGTTGCATGGATAATTTGCCGCCGGTTCTATATAATACGTACATTTCAACATTGAAAGTAGCGGCCAAAAAGTTTTGGGGGCTTCGTGAAATCATGAATCAGTACGACTATATTATACTGGTTGATTCGGAAGCCAAGTTCATCAAGAGATGCGATTTTGCGGAACTGTCGGCCTCAATCTGGAACAGTAACTCTATGTTCGCCTCTAACATCTCGTATAACGGTTTCTTTGTGCTCCGCAGATGCTTCCTGACTAGATAACCCGAAGCTGAGGCAGGAGATGGAGAATTACAGGTACAACTTCTGGTTCAACGAGCTTCAGGTCTACAAGTGTTCTTACCTTCCCGGATTCTTCGAATGGCTGGACGGCTTCCCCAAAGAGAAATACCTCAACGAGTGGGCATGTTTTGAGTACTACATATTCTTTGCGTACTTGTGCCTTGAACATGATTTTCACCTTACGAAGTACGGACAGTTTGTATCTCTGGGCGGAATCAACGAGTGCTTGAAGCTGCCTTCAAGATTCTGCGGACAGCAAAGCGGACAGTCAAGAGGATTCTCGGGCGCGGCTGACGAAAACCTCACAGCTTGCAGTGAGAAAGTTTCGGTGTTATCCTTACCCGCAAAATCTCACATTACAGTTAAAGAAGGTATCACATGTCAAAGTTATCACCCGAAGACCTTGAAGTCCTACGCCACAGCACAGCGCACCTTATGGCTCAGGCAATACTGAGGCTCTATCCCGGCTCGCACTTCGGAGTCGGCCCGGCAATCAAGGACGGCTTCTATTATGATGTTGACGTGAACGGCACAATCACTGAGGAAGACCTGCCCAAGATTGAGGCAGAGATGCGCAGGATTGCAGGTAGCGGCGAGAAGATTACGCGCGAAGAGATGACGAAGGCCGAAGCCCTGAAGCTCTTTGCTGATGACCCGTACAAGACGGAACTCATCAACGACATTGAGGCGGAGACCGTAACAGTCTACAGGCAGGGGGAATACGCAGACCTGTGCAGAGGCCCTCACGTCGAGAGCACCGCCAAGCTCCACAACTTCAAGCTGATGAGTGTTGCCGGAGCATACTGGCGCGGAGATGAGCACAACAAGATGCTGACCAGAATCTACGGCACAGCCTTTGGGACACCTGACGAGCTCAAAGAGTACCTCCGCAGGATGGAGGAGGCCAAGCTCAGAGACCACAGGAAGCTGGGCAAAGAGTTAGACCTCTTCAGCCTTCACGAGGAAGGGCCGGGCTTCCCGTTCTTCCACCCGAAGGGCATGGTCATCATGAACACGCTCATAGACTTCTGGAGGCGCGAACACCTCAAGCGCGGCTACCTCGAGATAAAGACACCGCAGATTCTCGACCGCGAATTGTGGATACGTTCGGGGCATTGGGATCACTACAGGGATAACATGTATTTCACGGAGATTGACGAGAAGCCCTACGCCATCAAGCCCATGAACTGTCCGGGAAGTATCCTCGTGTTCAAGACGCAGTTACGGAGCTACAGGGATCTTCCCATGCGCTTGGCCGAACTTGGATGCGTTCACCGCCACGAGAGGAGCGGGGTGCTTCACGGACTTATGCGCGTAAGGTGCTTCACGCAGGACGACTCGCACACGTACATTGAGCACTCGCAGATTAAGGACGAAGTTCTGCGGATAATGGAGCTCGATAAGTACGTGTACACTGACGTTTTCGGCTTCAAGTACACAGTGGAGCTTTCGACGCGCCCGGAGGACTCGATGGGCACGGACGAGCAGTGGGAGACGGCGGAAGCAGCGTTGCGCGAGGCACTAGAGAGCACAGGAACTCCCTACACCATCAATCCCGGCGACGGAGCATTCTACGGGCCGAAGATAGATTTTCACCTCGAGGACTGCATAGGCAGGACGTGGCAGTGCGGGACGATTCAGCTGGACTTCCAGATGCCCGGAAGGTTCGACGTAACTTACATCGGCGAGGACGGAGCAGAACATACGCCCGTGATGCTTCACCGTGTTGTGTTCGGGAGCATTGAACGTTTCATGGGGATACTGATTGAGCATTACGCCGGAGCGTTCCCGTACTGGCTCGCACCCGTGCAGGTGAAGATTATCACCATCTCTGAGGAACACGCAGACTATGCCCGCGAGCTGCAGGATACGTTCATGAAGTGGGGCGTTAGGTCGGAGATTGACGGCAGGAGCGAGAAGCTGGGCAGGAAGATTCGTGATGCACAGCTCCAGAAGATACCGTACATGCTGGTTATCGGCGACAAGGAGAAGGATTCCCACACAGTCGGAGTGCGGAAACGCTCTGAAGGGGACTTGGGGAGCATGAGCCTCGAGGCTTTCAGGGAGCTGCTTAACAAGGAGTTCAACCCTATACGGTAAGAGAGAAAAATTAGAGCTTCCCTGAAACACGGGAGGCTTTTTTCTTGGCCGGATTTACTCTACAATTACACCACCAAAATTTTTATGGAGGTATAACCATGAACAGAAAACTTTTCGCGCTGTTACTTGTCCTGCTCACCGCCTCATGCGCATGTGGAGCAGTCAGCCCTGAACTCGCCGCATCAGATCCGCGCATCGCCCCCTACATCGACTTCACCAAGAAGAACGGTGCCTCGCTCCTGCCCGGCCGCTACATGCACACTAAGGAGCTCCCCCAGCTGTCGGGCGGTGAGAAGATACTTGCCCCGACAAACTTCATCGTAGAGATCGCACCGATGGTTATCCTCAACCCACAGCAGAGGACTTTCTCCGTCAATGCTGACCTCTGGGGCGCGGACGAGATGGCCTCGATGTACATGCTCCTCGACTTCACTGGGACAGTGCCGATACTCAGGACTTACGCCTCCGACGAGGACGGAGAGTACGAGAGCATCGCGGAAGATTTCGCGGTAGCAGTCTCTGACGGCCAGAAACATATCTGGTGCTTGGGTTCAACGGATACGGGCGAGATACGCTACATGTACCCTCTCAATGACACGTGGTTTCCGGCGGGCTGGTACAGAGGCACATGGAAGGCCGCTGACGGCACAAACTACACCTTCTCCGACGACGGGCAGGCCAAGATGAACGGTCAGGCAATCGGGAAGTTCATCGTGTCCGACAACAGGATAGTCATTACGAGAAACAACGGCAGGAAGGAGCTCCTCTGCGCCGCACCGAACCTTGACGACGGAAGCCTCGTGATAACGTTCATGAATGGCGGCGAGATGATCGCAGGAGTCTTTACGCATCCCGCCGAGCCGTCAGCACCGGCAATGCCTTCAACGCCGCAGACTTCGCCTTCATCAACTCAGCAGATGCCGACGCAGTTCCCGAAGATGCCGGACGTTAAGATGCCCGAGCCTCCGAGACCGAACATTGACGGAGTCTGGGGAGCTTACGTGAACGGACAGCAATGGGTCGTGCAGTATCAGGGGAATCAGTACTACGGATGGATTAACGGCCAGCCGTCGGAGATGGGGATAATCAGCTTCAACGGCAACACAATGACCGGCCAGAATAACAGGGGAGAGAGTTTCTCCGCAACGATTCAGCTTGACGGCAACACTCTGATTCTTACCTTCCCGAACGGAAACGCGATACAGTACCAGAAATTGCAGTAAGAATGTTGGGGTTGGGGGTCAATCACGGCCTCCAGCCCCTTATTCTCAGAACTTGAAGACGATTCCCATCACTGCCGCAAAGGCTATCCACGTTACAGGGTGGAGCTTCTTCGTGAACGTTATTATGTGAGTGAATACTAACAGCACTCCCGCAAGAACCAGAGGCTTTATGCTCAGCCCGTTCGCGAAGTCCCCGCCGAAGAACACCACACGCGCAAGAATTAATCCCGCCGCCGTAATCATCGCACAGCTCGCAGGTCTCAAACCGTAAAACGCTCCCACAACGTATTTATTCTCGTGAAAAGCATTCAGGAACGCCGCAATAAGCAGAATCACGATGATGCTCGGGGTTATGAGTCCCGTCGTAGAGATTAACGCTCCAGGCAGTCCCGCAGTGATGTAACCCGAATATGTCGCCATGTTTACGCCGATCGCGCCGGGCGTGGACTCGCTGACTGCAATCATGTCCGCCAGCTGCTGGTGAGTGAACCAGCCCGTTCTGTCTGAGATGCTGTATAGGAACGGAAGCGTAGCCATTCCTCCGCCGACCGCAAATAATCCCGTCTGGAAGAACTCCCAGAACAGCCTGATGTATATCATCTCAGAAGCACCCCCGCAATTCCGGCCAAGACCACGAACACTACCGGCGAAACGTTCAGGAAGACCGCACCCGCAAGAACAAGAAGGTACACGCACATAGTCTTCTTGTCGATTATGGCTTTGCTGAAGAGCTTAATCACGGCGTTGAAGATGAGCACGCACACGCACACCCTCACACCTGCGAAGGCATGTGCAACCCATTCGAGCGATGAATACGCCTGAATCACTCCGGCCAAGAGCGTGATGATTACGACGGACGGGAACACCACGCCCAGCGTTGCGACAACCCCGCCGAGATTTCCTGCAGTCTTGCGGCCTATGAAGGTTGCGACGTTCACGGCGATAACTCCCGGCGTACACTGTCCGACGGCGTAATAGTCCGCAAGTTCCTCGTCCGTTCCCCAGTGCTTGTTCTCGACGATTTCGCGCTGTAATATCGGGAGCATCGCGTAACCTCCGCCGAAAGTTACTGCGCCCATCTTCGTGAAGGTTATGAACAGGTCAGCAAGTATGTGCATCTCAGTACCCCTTGATGTTCTTGCTGGTGTCCATCACGACGACACAGCCCGGCTTTACGTGCCTAACGACCTCGCGCATTACGTCTTCCGGCAGGGAGACACAGCCGCCCGTAAACTTGTTCTTTGTGTAGCAGTGCAGGAAGATAGCTGAACCTTTACCCGGAGTTCCGTCCTCGTTATAGCTGATGTTCAGGCAGTACTTGTAGGCCATGTCGTAATCTATGATGTGTTCGCTCTCCTTCTTGTCGAAAGCGTCATAGTCCCTCGTCGACACAAACTGGTTGTACATGTCGGAGTTCGAGTCTCCTACCCAGTAATGAGTCCCGTCAACCTTTGTGTAGCCCATCGGACTGCCCGGGTCATCGTTTATGCCGAAAGCCATCGTGAACGTGTACACGCCTACAGGAGTCTTAGCGTCGCCTTCGCGGGTCTTGCCCCAGCCTTTCTTGCCGATGTACGCGGGGGCGGAGATTACCTGCTGCCACACTCCGTCCGAATCCTTCTCGTGCAGTGAGAATCGCGCGTTGCTGCCGTGAGTTCCTGAGACTATCGCGAGCTGTGAGGCATTCTGTGCGGCATTGAGGGAACTGACCCACGCGGGGGATTCCTCAGCGTAAAGGGGTGAAACGAACATTACCATCAACATCAACAAAACCTTGAACATTCTTAACTGCCTCCTATAAATTTTTGTCGCAGATTTCGGAGAGCACGCACCCTGCGCATTCCGGCTTCTGCGGATGGCACACTGCCCGGCCGTGAGCAATCATATTCACGTGCCCGCCCAAACACCGCTCTACCGGCACAGCACCTTCGAGCATCACGGAAATATCTTCCGGCGAATTTTTCCTGTCCGCAATTCCCGTCCTCCGTGCAACACGCGTAACGTGAGTATCAACGGGAAACGCCTTCATACCGAACTCGAACAGCATAACGCACGCTACAGTTTTTGCGCCGACACCGGGAAGCGCGCGGAGGTACTCCTTCATTCCGTCGCGGGGAATATCTTTCAGCGTGTAGTCCCCGAAGTCAGCGTGAATTTTCCCGAGTATCGTGATGATTCTCTGTGCTTTGGTATGCGCGAGCCCTGCCGTCCTTATCGTGCCTTCGAGTTCAGCTGCTCCCGCATCAACAACATCGCTCCACGCCGGAAACTTGGCCTTCAGCGACGCAAAAGCACGGTCGCGGTTCACGTCGTTAGTGTTCTGTGAAAGCACCGTAAGTATAAGCCCGTCCAGCGGCTCAGCGTGGCCGAGAACTGGAGGACGGGCTTCGTTATGGTATTCTGGCTCCAGAAGATCAAGCACTCGGAGTATCTTTCGCTGGTGCATTCTTCTTCTTCCTGCGCGGTGAACGTGATAGCTTCTTCTCGAGCTTCATTCCGTCGGAGAGCATCTTCTTCAGCCGTGCCTTCACGAGGCCGTGTACGCTTCCTTCCGTGTATGAACCGTCCTTGCGCAGTGTTCCGGCTTTGACCCCCGTAAGGAGCTCTATCCCTTCGTCGATGTTTCCGACTGTCCACACGGAGAATTTTCCTGAACGCACAGCCTCTATCACCTCATTGCTCAGCATCAAGTGCCGCGCGTTGGCTTCTGGAATCATCACTCCTTGTTCACCCGTGAGACCAGCTATCTTGCAGTACTCGTAGAAGCCCTCTATCTTCTCGTTCACGCCTCCGATGGGCTGGACTGTTCCGAACTGGTCAACACTTCCCGTAACCGCAATCCCCTGCTTCAGCGGAAGGCCTGAGAGCGCAGACAGAAGGCAGTAGAGCTCCGTAGAACTTGCGCTGTCTCCCTCAATGCCGGAATAGTTCTGCTCAAACGTTATGTGTGCAGAAAGGGACAGCGGCATATCCTGCGCGTATTTCCGTCCGAGATAGCTCGAGAGAATCATTAACCCCTTGTTGTGTATCGGGCCGGTCATCTTGACTTCGCGCTCGATGTTCACGACTCCTTCCTGCCCCATGAAGACATTAGCCGTTATTCTCGACGGATGCCCGAAGCGGTAATCGTTCAGGTCAATCACGCTCAGGCCGTTAATCTGTCCTACTGCCGTGCCTGTCGTGTCGATGTGTATAACTCCGTCCCTGAATGCCCGTGCCAGCTTGTCCCTGTAGAGCCCCGAACGGTAATTTTTGTGCTCGATGGCCTTGATGACATCAGAACGCGTTACCGTCTCAGACCTTGCCCACGCGTCGGACTCGGCCAGGAGTTCGCGCAGGCTTCCTACCTCAACGGAAAGAAGGTTCTGGTCTTCAGCTTCACGGCTTGCCCACTCGATTATCTCGGAGAGTGCAGACGCGTCAAACGGCTTCAGGTGTTCACGCTTAATGATTTCGGCAATGTATTTGGCCATAAGACGTTCATTGCCTGCGGTTCTGGGCATGTCGTAATCAAAGCTCGCCTTAATCTTGAAGATTTTTCCGAACTCCGCATCGTAGTATTGCAGAAGCTCATATATGTACGGCGAACCCGTCATGATAACCTTCATGTTTATCTTTATCGGTTCAGGCCTCAGCGTCGCAACGGGTAATGCTCCGTACTGCTCGCCTAAGTTCTCTATTGCTGCCTCGCCGGTTCGGAGGAGGCGTTTGATGGCTTCCCAGCTCATGAAATTCATCAGTACTTTTTCCGCGTCAACAACCAAGAATCCGCCGTTAGCCTTGTGGAACGCTCCCGCAAGAATCTTCCGGAAGTCCGTGTACAGGTAGCCCTGGTGGCTCTCGTGCTCGACTCTGCCGGATAAGTTGTAGTACGTCGGATTAGTCTCCCAAATTACGGGAGCACCTTTCGCGGGGTCGTTGCTGACGAACAGGTTTCCCTGATACCGCGTGAAGTCAACCTCTGCGTTCTCGTCCCTCGAGGCCGTAACGAATGCTCCCGAGTTCTCGATAACGTCTTCTGTCATTGCCGCAAACCAATCGAGGAGCGGAGCATTCCCCGCATACTTCTCGCGCAATTCCCTAAGGCACGGCTCAATTGCTGAACGGCAGATTTCGGCCTCTAACTTGCTGAGCTTCTCCTTGAGGGCTTTCTCCATGTCGCGGATCTCACGCATTCCCGCCAACGTGCGCTGTGAGATACGTTCGCTGGCGGCCTGATACTTCTTCTGCTTCTTCTCGTCTAGTGCCTCGTACTCTTCGGGCTTGAGTTCGCGGATAATCTCCTTGCCGTCCTCGTCCTTGTCCTTAATCAGCGGAACATTGATGAACCCCTGCGGTGTGCGCTTCAAGGAAAAATGCTGGCGCGCCGCCTGTGCCCTCAGCCTGTCCATTATTGCGCCTGCCTTCTCCTGGAACTCCTTGATGTGCCCGGCCTTCGCGTCCTCGTACTGCGACTGCTCAAATGCTTTGCTTATCGCCGACTTCAAGTCCTTGATGAGTTCCTCAAGCTCTGTGCAGAGGGTCTTGCCTTTTCCGGCGGGGACACTCACCGCCATAGGTTCGCCGGGCTTGCTGAAGTTGTAGAGGTAGAGCCAGTCGTCAGGAGCTGGGAGCGAGGCGGCCAAGTTCTGGAGACGTTCGAGGACGTAGCTTGTCCTTCCGCTTCCGGGCTGTCCGACAACAAAGATGTTGTAGCCTTTGCCCTTCACCGCTAACCCGAACTCTATCGACTCCACTGCTCTCTGTTGTCCTATCAGAGGCTCAGGTCTGCGGGGCTTCGTCAGTGCTATGTCGTCAGTTGTCGCAAACTTCCACGACTCGGGGGGCTTTGTCCTCCTCAGCTTGTCTGGTGTCAATCTGAACCGTGAACCTGTATCAATTTTTCGTGTCAATATACTTTCTCCTTATTCTGCCAAACATTTATTAGCCGCAAGCATCTCTATCACTGCTTCGTCGTCGCCCTCAACTATGAGGCTGCTCATCTTCTCATATTCTTCGTAGCCGCCCAGCGTGTCCAGAACGTCAAGCAGGTACTCGCGCTCCTTCTCCTCGAAGCGGCCGGACAGAAGCCCGAACAGTATCGTTCCTCTGGTGAACCACTGGTAGAAGTCTTCCGAGACCGACAGGCTGTCGTAGAACAACAGGGCAAAGTCGAACTCGTCGTGAGCTTCGTCGCTGGCTTCGTCGCCTGGTTCGGGGAAGTAACCCAGCATGTAGAACGGAACATCAGCTCCGAGCATCAGCACGTCCCAGAACATCCCCGCGCAGATACTTCGTGCGTTGCCGGGAGCTAGCATCCACGCCGCAATAAGCCTCGAGTACCCCCACGCAAGAGAGTGCTCCTCGTCCTTCATTGCCTCCTCGAGAATCCTGCTCCAGTCGCCGCGCATCACAAGCAGACGGTAATACATGGACTTCACCGCCGCTTTTGTCTCGTCGGCTTCGGGGTCATCGATTGCTTCGCCGTACTTTACGGCCTCCTTGCAGAACGTGAATGCCTCAGCAAACTTGCCGTCGTAGAAGAGCGCAAATGCCAGCCTCTGGTTCACGACGTACAGCAGAACTTCCCTGTCCTCTGCCTCGTAGTTCTCGGGGTCGTTGAGAGCTTCAAGGGCGCGGGCAAGGAGCTTTGTCTTGGCCGTGAGGTTCTCGGTGATGTCGGCCTTCATGATGAGTGCGTCGACGTTTCCGGGAGAAATCTCCAGAATCTGGTTCACGATGGCAAGGGTGCGCGCCGTGCTCTGTGAGTTCCACGCCATGCTAAGGAGCTGGTCTATTCTTTGTCTGTTGTTCATGTCAGTCTACGTCCCACTGTGGAGATGAGTTCTCTTTCTCTGGAGGTGCAGGCGATTCCTCTCCGCCGCCGGATGGTGAACGCGAAGCATCCTGCATTGATGTAACTGTTTCGCTTCCGCCGCTGTCCTTGTAGGTTCTCAGGCTCTCGAGGATAACTTTTCCGCTCCAGATGAAGCCCCACTGCCTTGCGAGGTCAGCAACCTCCGTAGGCTCGCCGCCCTGATACCACGCGTGATTCTTTCTGAGTTCGTCGGCAATGTAGGGACTCAGCCTCTTGAGCATCTGCCACGTGTATTCGCCGCTTCTGGGCTCGAACATCCTCCACCTGTCCCCGAGCCATATCCACACGCCGGGCTTTCTGGTGTTCCATGCAATGATCGTGTTGACGTAACCGTCATTCAGCCAGCCCATACGGTTGCACATGTACACGCGAATCTTCTGGAACTCCGGGCTGTCTGCACTGCGTCCGTAGCTCCACACTGCCGCGATGCGTGCAAGGCCGGGAACGTTCGACGGCACTACCGAGCCCACAAGAACATTCGTCGGCTTTATTGTCCCGTCAATGCCAAGCTGTCCGTAAACCCACCTGTTCTCGGCTATCTGTGCTACGGGGAAACCGTCGAAAGTCGCGTACCACCCTGCGGGAAGGTCTGCAGGCTTCCAGATCTCGAAATTCATCGCATAGACTTTCTGGTATGCTCCCATCACAACGCCGGAATACGTGCGGACTCCTTCAAGTGAGGCTCCTGCTCCGGGAGTTACGGTGATGCGTTCGACTGCTTCTGCGCTGGATATTGCCGCAAGACACAATGACGCAAGCAGCAAGGCTCTGGTTCTCAAAATGTCTTCACCTGCTCTCCTAATTTCTTGTTGGTGTTTGTGATTCTGCACATTATAGCAAAAAAAATACCCCCCCTTAGTCTTAAGAGGGGGTGAGCGAGAATCTAGCGTCGCCGCAGTATCATACACACTACAGCCAGCCCCAGAGCAGAGAACCCCGAATCGCATCCTCCTCCGCCGCCGGAAGCAGGAACATCGTCCGAAACATCGCCGCTCTCCACAGCTGGAGCAATCGTTATCGCCAGCTGCCTCGTACCTTCGCGCGTGAGAACTGCTGCCCTCACAATGAAGCGGAACGTCCCGGCCTCCTCCGGCGTTCCCGAAATCAGCCCGTTGCTGCCCAGCGTAAGTCCCGGAGGAAGAGTTCCTCCTTCGCGCGACCAAACTGCGCCTTCAATGGGCGAGAGAAGTTCCGCGTAGTACTCTTGGCCGACCGTGCCCGCAGGAAGAGATGCCGTAGTTATCGGCAGGGCGGAAGACGTTTCTACCGTCAGCTGTACGGACTTCCGTGCCGAAATGTCATCGTTCACGAACGCGTACACCATGAAGCGGTATGTTCCGCTCTCTGTGGTTGTGCCCGAGAACACCCCGTCAGAATCCATCGACAGTCCCGCAGGCAGATTGTCCGCCGACGAAACTGACCACACAACGTCAGCTGCTCCGTTCGACGTGAAGACATACAGATACTTCTCACCGACTTTGGCGTTGGGGAGGTATGCCTCGCTCGTTATGACCAGCTCTACCTTGAGGGTAAATTCCTTCTCCGCAACAGCGTACCCCGACACTCCCTGAACCGTGAACTTGTACGTCCCGGCCGTCTGCGCGTTGCCGGAAAGTGTCCCAGACGACTGATCCAGCGTCAAGCCTGGAGGAATCGAGCCGCTCACCACTGACCACGTGAGGGAAGTATATGTGTCGTCGTCAATCGTGAAGGTTATCGAGACCGCAGAACCTGCATCGACTGTCGGGAGCTGTGAACTTGTCGTGATTATCATCTCGTCTCCGACCGTCAGCACAAAGTCCTTCGTCGTTCTGAAGCTGCTTGTTGAAGCACGTACCGTGAAGTTGTACGTACCTTCGGCCGACGAAAAGCCCGAGATTGTGCCTGTCCCGCTGTCTAGAACAAAGCCCACCGGGAGCGCACCTCCGGCCACTGACCACGTTACTGTCTCGTCTGCTGAGGCATCCGTCGAGAGGGTAACTGCGTAGTCAGAGCTTAGCTTTGCGTGCGGAAGAACCTTGTTCGTCGTTATCGTGAAGAAAGACGCAGTACTTATGTCGTGCGACGAGTCAATGTACAGCTCATAGTCCCTGCTTGCTGTGAACGTTCTTGTACTGACGTTCAGGCTTACGTTCACCGTGAAGCTGAAGTCTCCTGATTCTGTCGGAGTGCCGCTAAGTCTCCCGAGCCACCTGCCGTTCTGCGTAACCTTGCTGATGCTCAGCCAATCGGGATTATCCGTGAGCCACACGTTCAGGTCAGTGCCGGTTATGCTGGACGCTGAGCTCGGGGAAAACTCTATGTCCGCAGAATAATCGCTGTATGCTGAGCCGGTGTTTGGATCAAGGACTGTGGTGGTCAGCGTTATCGCGGAGTGAACGATGAGCGTCAGTGTCCCGGTCGTCGAAGTCTGCCCGTCGTATTCGCCCGTAACCTCGAAGGCGTAGCTTCCCGGCACGGTTATGATTCCCGTTATCGTCAGAGGCGAAGACCCAGACGGATTGCCCAGTTCTGACGGAAGCCCGGAAACCGTCAGCGTAGAACCTGCCGGGCCGGTGAACGTCAAGTTTATCGCGTCCCCTGCGGCAACCTCGATCTCGTTGTCCTCGTTGGCCTCTGCAGGAAGAGTTATCGTGAAGGTAGGGTTTACCGTCAGCGTGAAGTTCTGCACAGGCGTATCGGTTTCGTCTATCGTAGCCTTGAGCCTGAAGGCGAACGTCCCGGTCTCCGACGGTGTCCCGGAGAGCACTCCGTCAGCAAAATTCATCCCTGAAGGCAGGTCGCCGGAAAGTTCCCACGTTATGGGGAGGCTGGCATTGGTGTTGGTCTTGAAGGTGTGCGAGTAGACTGAGTTGTACGTGGCATCATCGAGCTTCTCGGCTGTTATGCTGTAGTTCAGGGACGTTACATGAGCAGTATTGCCGTTAGTGGCCTGGCCGTTCCTGTCGCTGCCTATCCCGAACGACGCTCCGCTGTACGTGTTTCCGTCTCCGACAGCCGTGTCAATGTACGTGTTGCTTCCGACCGAACCGATGATTCCTCCCTGACCTCCCGCAGAGCCGCTGATTACCGCATTAGACGTGTTGTTGCTGACCGTTGCTCCGGCTTTCGACTCTGTGTCCAGGAGACCTACGACTCCGCCAGCACTCTTCTGGTCTGCTGAGACGGAAGCTCCCGACGAGACGGTGTTGTAGTCCGCTTTTCCGCCTGAACTCAGATAGCCGACGATTCCTCCGGCAGAGTACGATGCGGTTATCAGCGACGCAGGGTTCACCGTGTTGCTCTCTAGCTTCGTGCCGTGAACTTCCCCCGCGATGCCTCCGGCGTAATACGAGCTCTCAACTTCTCCCTCGAATGTGCAGCTGTAGATCCTGCTCGTCAGCGCAGTGTTCGTGTAGCCCGCGATGCCTCCGGCGGACATTATTGCTCCGTTCAACGCCGTGCTGTTGGAGCCGGTGATTGTCGAGTCGCCGTTCACGGAACAGCCCGTGATGTTGCCGCCGTACATCAGTGCGGCTATTCCGCCTGAGGAGAAGTTGTTGTCCGCCGCCGCGCTCCTGACCGTGCCGCTGAACTTGCAGCCCTCAACTGTCCCGTCCTGCAGGCTGTTGACGATTCCTCCGGCGTACATTCCCCCTATGTAAGTCCTCTCGAACGCAGCCGTATCAGACGTAAGCTCATCGTCGTAGTTTTCGGCCAAGTAGTCCAGAAGCACGTCAAGCGTCTCCTCGAAGTAATCATTCTCCGACATTGTCCGCGAGGTTACAGTCCCCGAGAAAACACAGTCCTTTATCGTGCCGCCGGAGATGAGGTTCTGCACTATCCCTGCCGCATGGTAGCCGGAGACTTTCCCCTCGACGCGGAGGTTCACGATTGTTCCGCTGACGTTCCCGAAGAGCGCGCGCCCGTAATGTATCAGCATGTAGGGAGTGTCGGAGAAGTACGGCCTTATGTCAATGTAGATGTTCTTGCCGTTGCCGTCGAAGTAACCCCCGAAGTCTACGGGCTGCCACAACCAGCAAGTATAGCCGGACATCTGGATGTCGTCCGAGAGCTTGTAGTAAGCCGTTCCGCCTCTCATGCTGTTGATGTCGCTGGCAGAAGCGATAATGTACGGGTCAGAGCTCGTGCCCGTCCCGCCGGAAAATGCCAATGCACCAGAAGCACACAGCATCACCAGCGCGGCAGCCAGCGCAAATTTTCTCAGCAATTGCGTCATTCCTCCTTAGCGGGTGTTCCGCTCAATGATTTGGCTTTGTCCCAGAGATGCTTGAGCCTCCGTGCTGTCGGCGGGTGTGAGTTGAAGCCATTGGGCTGGGTAACGTAGTTGTTGTCCTTAAAGGCTTTCATTGCACGGTAGAGCCCCATAGGGTCATAACCTGCTTTCTTGAGGAGTTCTGTGCCGTAGTCATCAGCCTCGACTTCTTGGCCGCGCGAGAATCCGCTCTCCGCGAGGTTAATCCCCACGCTCCCGATTGCCTGAGCGATACCTCCTGCCCTGCCCAGCGCGTAGCCCAAGACTGCCCAGCCGATGTTCCTGCCGACTCCCTTATTGTAGTGCCCGAGCCTGACATGACCTATCTCGTGCCCCAGCACTCCGGCTACCTCTTCTTCAGAGGTCAGTATCTTCATCAGTCCCTGCGTTACGTGGACGCTGAAGTCCTTGTCCGACTTGAACTTTACCCACGCGTTGGGCGAGTCGCTCTTCTCGTAGGTTATCGCTATGGTCTCGAAACCGTCGGCCTTAGAGATTTTTTCCCACGCGGCCTGGACATCACTGCTTGTTATCGAAGCATTCGCGCACGAGCTCCACAGCAGGACACTCGCGCATATCAGCATCCTCTTCATTGTTTGCCTCCGTACTTTGCCGCGAACTCCTGCAGCTTCTTGAGGCGGTCGTCAGTCGCAGGGTGCGTGCTGAACCAGTTAACGACTCCCGACTTCGTGCCGTAGCCGTTGTCCTTAAAGGCCTTCATTGCGCGGTAGAGCCCCAGAGGGTCATAGCCTGCCTTCACGAGGAGCTTCACGCCGTATTCGTCGGACTGTGTCTCGTCGTGGCGGCTGAAGCCGTTTTCCGCGAGGTTCATTCCGACAGCACCGAGCTTCTGGACGACCTGCCCGGTCTTGCGCTGAAGAACTGCACTCCCTATGTTCCAGATAACGTTGCGGGTTACTCCTTTGTTGTAGTGCCCGAGTCGCACGTGCCCGATCTCGTGCCCCCACACGCCTGCCATCTCCTCCTCGCTGTTCAGGATGCTCATCAGCCCGCGCGTTACGTTGATGGTGAAGTCGTCAGCGGACTTGAAGGCTACCCACGCGTTAGGGGACTTGTCGTTGACGTAGTTCACGCTGACCTGCTTGAAGCCGTCTGCTTGAGCGATTCTCTTCCACGCGCGCTCGACGACTGCTTCATCAATCGCGGCATGTGCACACGACGACAGCCCGGCAAGCACGGCGAGAACCGCAAAAATCCTGAGCTTCATGAAAATATCTCCTCCTTGTTTTGCTTGAAGAATAAGCACATTATATCTTTAGGCAATAGATTCAAAAACGGACTGGCCGCCAAGACAGCAATGTATGTAGCATAACCTGCTGCAGAATTTTTTGCGCCGGACATTATCCGCTGTCTGAGGCCGTTCACTGTTATGGTCTTGGGTGCGAAATAATCTGTGCATAAGAAGCCGTATCCTCTCAGAATTTGCGAGAGGTTGTCCTTGTTGAAGTACCAAAGGTGCGGTGAGTAGAAGTCCACCTGCCACAAACGCCGCCAGTAGGTGTCAATCCCCAGCTTCCTCATAACGTTTGCAACCCTGAAGAATATTCCGCCGCTGTCGGGGCAGTTGATGATTAAGATTCCTTCGGGCTTAAGAAGTTCGCCGCATTTTCTGAGCACAGAGTCCAAGTCGGGCAGATGCTCAAATACGTCGTTGAAGATTATGAAGTCATACGTTCGGCTGATGGTGAAGTCCTGCGGAAACAGTCCGTTGACCACATCAACACCGTCCTCTTGCACACCCGACATCAAGACCGTGAAGTTCCTTTCCCTAAAAAATTGCCGCCGTCCTCATGGTGTAAAGACAACGGCATTTGTGTTCGTTAGTGCTTAGCGGTTCAGGCTTGCGGTTACAGCGGAGTTACTCCGAGAACTATGCAGGCCGCAATTGCGAGAAGACTGACTCCCCAGATCCACACAAGCGAGTACTTGATGTGTTCGCCGACATCGATCTCCAGAAGTCCGAGACCGAGATACATTGCGGGCGAAAGCGGGGAAATCATTACGCCGACGTTCTCAGCAACGAGAAGCACGCACGCAACATCCATCGGGTTCACGCCGAACTGCGAGGCAATCCCCACAACGACAGGCAGAAGCCCGAAGTAGAAGCTGTCCGTGCCCAAGCACATGATTAACGGTACTGCGAAGCACGCTACGATGAAGTGTGTGTAACGTCCGAGATCCGGCGGAATTACCGTAACGACTGCGGAAGCCATTGCGTTGAGCATTCCTGTTCCGCTGAGGACTCCCGTGAAGATACCGGCCGCAAACAGCGTAACAACCATCGACATTGCCGCAACGCCGTAATTCTTCAGCTTGCCGTTCTGCTCCTTGAGGCTCTTGATGTTGAACGGAAGAGTGAGCGCGAGTGCCAGCATGAACGTATATGCAGGGTTGAGCAGTCCCATCATGAGGATGACGATAACCGCAACAACTATCAGGAAGTTGTACCACTGCAGGAGCGTTGAGACCTTCGGGCCCTTCGCTTCCTCAGCCGCCGCTTCCTCTGCTGTCTCGTCAGCAGTCAGGCCGAGCTTCTTGATGCGCCTCTTCTGGATGCCGCTCTGCAGGAACGCAACGATAAACGTAATCGCCAGCATTGCACCCTGAACAGGAAGCAGCCTGTGCCAGAGGATATTGGGGTCTGTCTCGAGAACTGTTGCCGCACGGATTGTCGGGCCGCCCCACGGGCAGACGTTCATAACGCCGATAGCAACGCAGACGAGCATCATCAACGCTCTGTTGTCCATCTTCAGCTTCTTGAACAGCGGGAGCATTGCCGTAATCGTGATGATGAACGTTGTAGCTCCTGAACCGTCAAGGTGTCCGATTACCGCAACCGCCGCAGTGGCAAGCAGTACAAGCGTTACGTTAGTTCCTGCCTTCTTGATGAGGAAGTTGACGACGGGGTCAAAGACTCCCTGATCGCTCATCAGCGAGAAGAACGAAATTGAGAACACGAACAGCGACACCGTAGAAACCATCTTGCTGATGCCCGAAGCCGCGAACTTGTTGATGACCAGCGGGTCAAACCCTGCGCAGAGTGCCGCAATCGTCGGGAGAAGAATGAATGCGATCGGCGGGATAACAATCTTCTTGATGAGGCAGATTATCAGCACAAGAACCATCAGGAAGCCTATAACCGCAAGTTTCGTTGAGGGTGCGGCGGCGGCTTTCTTGGCCGGAGCTTTTGCGGGCTTCAGCATGTCGGTGAAGGTCTTGTACTCATCACTGAGAGCCTGCTGGTACTCGGGAGCGTCGGCATAACCCGGCCTCTCGTCATACGTGCCCTGCTGAAGAAAATCATTCCACGCTTCGGACTTCACTGCGTCGGCGATGGCGGCTCTCATTGCGTCAACTGCTTCCTGAGGAGTGCCCTTCTTCGCGAAAATTCCGCGCTCTGAGCCCAAAAATGCATTGATGCCCAGCTCCTGCGAGCACTCGACGTTAGGATAACGGTTCATGCGCTTTTCAGCGAGAACCAGCAACGGGATGATGTCGCCGGTCTGTATCTGGCTCTCGACTTCCTGAGTTCCCGTAATCATCAGGTCAATCTGTCCCGCAAGAAGCGCGCCGGTCATTCCTGCGCCTGTCGGGTAATCGACCTCGAGGATGTTAAGGCCTTCGGTTGCCTGCTGGAACGACAGGCCGTCAACTCCGACACGGGTGAGCATTCCGACACTCACGCTGAAAGGATGTGCCTTGATGTAGTCGCGGAGCTGGCTGAACGTCCCGAAGCCGCGTTCCTCCATTGCCCTGCGTGATGTCGCAATAACGTCGATTGCGTGAACCAGACGCGCAACGGGCACGAACTCATCGAGGAACTTGAACTTCATCTCGCCCATAACGTCCTGAATCAGCAGGCTCTGTGTTCCGAGCATGAACATATAGCCGTCTGCCGGACGCTCACGGACATATGCCGCACCGTTCGTGCCGTTTCCGCCGGTAACGTTCATCACAGTGATGTGCTGGCCGATCCTCTCGCTGAGCAGAGGAACTAACGCGCGCAGTGTGGCATCAGCACCGCCGCCCTCGCCCCACGGGCAGACGATGATGACTTCACGGTCGAACTTCCAGCCTGATGGTGCGGCAGGGGACTCGACGACGACAGGAGCTGCGCCGTCAGCCGCAAAGAGGCCGGTCGTGCATAAAGAGAGAGCAAGCAGAGAAGCGAATAGTATACGTGCAAAACGTTTCACCTTGTAACTTACCTCCTATAATGGAAAAAATTGGTTGGGTGAAAACAATTATAGCGGATAAATGCACAACTTACATAAGCAAAAAGGGCACTGCTTCATCACACAATGCCCCCTCACGAAAACATTACTTGCTGACCTTCAGGACTCCGTCCCCTGTCTTTATCTTCTTGCCGGAAAATACGGTCTCCACTTTCGCAAAGTCCTTCGAGTTCGACACGGCCATAATCACAGTGTCATCATAGCCCGCATTCCTGACCTTCCACAGATCCATAGTGATTACAGGTTCTCCGCGACGTACTACCTTGCCGAGCTTGACATGGCTCTTGAAGCCCTCACCCTTCATGTTCACCGTGTGAATCCCGGCGTGAATGAGTATCTCGATTTCTCCGGCCTGAATCACTACCGCATGAGCTGTCTCCGTAACTTCCGAGATTACTCCGTCGATGGGCGCGCATATTTCTCCGCTCTCGGGCTTGACACCGAAGCACTGGCCGAGTGCTCCTCCCGCAAAAGCCTCGTCCTTGAGTTCGGACATGGGCACGAAATCTCCGGCAGCAGGCGAGCTTAACTCGGCGGGGTACACTACGGGTGCGGGTTCCTTCTTCGTAAAGTTGAACAGCGGCATAGACATTACTCCTTACGTTCAAAGATTGGCAGATAAATGGATGATGGATAGTATATCCCGAAAATGCGCGCATGTCAGTGATATACTATGCAGAAATTTTTTGACAGTTCACAGAGGAGTGAGCATCTTGCAGAAAAAGTTACGCGTCGGAGTTTTAGGCGCAACAGGCATGGTAGGACAGAGATTCATCCAGATACTTCACAATCACCCGTGGTTTGATGTAAAGGTCATAGCCGCATCCCCCAACAGCAAGGGCAAGACCTACGAGGAAGCTATGGCGGGACGCTGGCTTCTCGACGAGCCGATACCCGAGAACGTTAAAGGCATGGTGCTTGATGACGTTAATGATGTTGCGGGCATCGCGGACAGTGTTGATTTCGTGTTCAGTGCAGTGAACATGACGAAGGACGAAATCAAGGCCATCGAGGAAGCCTACGCGAGGACAGAGACCCCCGTAGTCTCGAACAACTCCGCGCACCGCTGGACACCTGACGTGCCGATGATAATCCCCGAAATCAACCCCGAACACGCTGAAGTGATTCAGTACCAGCGCAAGAGGCTGGGAACTTCGCGCGGATTCATCGCCGTGAAGCCCAACTGCTCGATTCAGAGCTATGCTCCTGCGTTTGCGGCGTGGAGGGAGTTCGAGCCGTATGAAGCCATCGTAACAACCTATCAGGCAATCAGCGGCGCAGGCAAGAACTTTTCTACGTGGCCGGAAATGGTCGGCAACGTAATCCCCTACATCGGCGGCGAGGAAGAGAAGTCCGAGAAAGAACCTCTCCGCATCTTCGGGCACATTGAGGGCGGGCAGATTGTCCCAGCAAGCGAACCCAGAATCTCCGCGCAGTGCATAAGAATCCCCGTGCTTTACGGCCACACTGCGGCAACGTTCGTGAAGTTCAGGAAAGCTCCCGAGAGCAAAGAAGTCCTCATCGAGAAGCTCCGTTCGTTCTCCGGCATTCCTCAGCAGGCCAAGCTCCCGACAGCACCCGAACACTTCATCCAGTACATGGAGGAGGACAACAGGCCTCAGGTTACGCTTGACGTGAATTACGGCGGAGGAATGGGAGTCAGCATCGGCAGGCTTCGTCCTGACACAATCTACGACTGGAAGTTTGTCGGGCTCTCGCACAACACCTTGCGCGGTGCGGCGGGCGGAGCAGTCGAGTGCGCAGAACTCCTTGTGCACATGAACTACATCGAGGCGAAGTAGGCAGGTAGAAGCATGATAAACATTGCGATACTGGGCTACGGCAACATAGGCAGCGGAGTAGGGACGGTCATTGAGCAGAACTGCGCGGAGATAAAGCGTGTACTCGGCGATACGCTTCACGTGAAGTACATCCTCGACATCAGGGACATTCCCGGCGTGGTCAATGACATCAACGTCATCGTGAACGACCCGGACATCAAGGTCGTCTGCGAGACGATGGGCGGAAAAGAACCGGCTTACACCTACACTCACCTTGCACTTGAGCGCGGAATCTCCGTGTGTTCGTCGAACAAAGAGCTTGTTGACGCGTACGGCGTGGAACTCAGCGCGATTGCCCGCGAGCACAACTGCTCGTACCTGTTCGAGGCGAGCGTAGGCGGAGGAATACCGATAATCCGTCCTCTCAGGGAATCATGTGCGCACGAGAAAATTACGCTGATTGCTGGAATCCTCAACGGCACGTGCAACTACATTCTGACGAACATGAAGGCGGGCAAGGACTTCGCGACGGCATTGCGCGAGGCACAGGAGAAAGGTTTTGCGGAGAGAAATCCTGCGGCGGACGTTGAAGGGCACGACACGGCACGGAAGATAGCTATTCTCGCGTCTCTTGTTTCGGGGAAGAAATATTCCTACGAGCAAGTCAGCTGCGAGGGCATCACGGACATTACCCCCGAAGACTTCGCGATGGCAGAGTCGCGCGGAATGTCCATCAAGCTGCTCGGTGTCTATGACGCACAGAAGAACAGCGTGAACGTCGCACCGTACCTTGTGCCGCCCTCTTCACCGCTTTACGGCGTTAATGATGTCTTCAACGGCATAATGGTTCACGGCACGCAGGTGGACAACCTCATGTTCTACGGCAGGGGAGCGGGCAAACTTCCGACAGCCAGCGCGGTTGTCTCTGACGTAATCGAGTGCGCAAAGAACATCGGCAGGAACATCCCCAACTGCTTTGACGGCCTCAAGCCCGCCGAAGTCTCCGAACCTCCAGCAAAACCAGAGGGCGAAAAGTTCAGGGTGCTGGCTTAATGAAGAAGGTCGTAAAGTTCGGCGGAAGTTCTCTTGCTGATGCGGGGCAGTTCCGCAAGGTCGGAGACATAATCAGGAGCGATGCAAGCCGCGTATACGTTGTGCCCTCAGCTCCGGGAAAACGTTACGACGGGGACATCAAGGTTACTGACCTGCTCTACGAGTGCTATGAACTCGCCGTGAAGGGACAGAACTTCTATGAGCCGTTCCTTGCCGTGAAAGACAGGTACAACGGGATAATTCAGGATCTTGGCCTGAGCCTCTCGCTCGCTGAGGCATTCGACGCAATAGAAAACAAACTGCTTCATGAGCCTGAGAGGGACTACACAGCCTCGCGCGGAGAGTACCTGAACGGCCTCGTGATGGCGGCGTTCTTGGGGTATGAGTTTGTTGACGCGGCGGAAGTTATCTTCTTCGGCGAGGACGGCAGCTTCGACCAGGCCAGGACGGACGCGGTTCTTGTCCCGAGACTTGAGGGCTGTGAACACGCTGTGATTCCCGGCTTTTATGGTACGGGTGCTGACGGCAGGATAAGAACGTTCTCTCGCGGGGGCTCGGACATTACGGGCTCGATTGTTGCGCGCGCGTGCAAAGCAGGTGTCTACGAGAACTGGACGGACGTTAGCGGACTTCTCATGGCAGACCCGCACATAGTCAGCAGCCCTGCAGTCATGCGCAACATCACCTACAAGGAGCTTCGCGAACTCTCCTACATGGGCGCGAGCGTGATGCACGAGGACGCGATTTTCCCCGTCAAGAAGGCCGGAATCCCAATCAACATCCGCAACACCAACTGTCCCGAAGACCCGGGAACGTGGATTGTCGCCAACACTGCGCGGCGTTCGGAGTACACAATCACGGGCATAGCTGGCCGCAAGAACTTCTGCTCCATCGTCATCGCGAAAGATCTCATGCACTCACAGCCTGACTTCTACACGAAAGTTGTGCAGTGCTTCTCCGAGAACAATATTCCCCTCGAGCACCTGCCCAGCGGAATCGACACAATGACCGTCATAGTTCAGGAGGCCAAGTTCATCGAGCACGAGCAGGAAGTCTTGAGCAGGATAGCGAAGATCGTCCAGCCCGAATCGCTCGAGGTCGAGTCGGGAATAGCGTTGATTGCTGTTGTTGGACGGAGCATGAAGTCCCAGACAGGAACGGCCGCCCGTATTTTCCGTGCACTTGCCGCCGCAAGGATAAATGTCCGCATGATAGATCAGGGAGCAAGCGAGCTGAATATCATTGTCGGAGTCCTCAACGAAGATTTCGAGCGGGCAATACGGTCAATCTACCACTCTTTTGTGGACGCAAGCGAATAACAAACAATAATCCCCCCCAGTCCAAACGCTGAGGGGGATAACTTTATCTTTTCCTGAATGCTCCAGCTAACGCGAAGATTGCTGCTATTGCTGCTGCAGAGAATCCTGCCTCACATCCTCCGCTGCCTCCGCTGTCCTCGCTGGGGGAGGCGTTCTGCTGTGTGCTGTCGTCGCTGACCGGCGTTGTCGTGTCGGAGTCAGTGCGTGGTTCGGGGTTCTCGCCCGTTGCTCCGACGTAGAACGTCATGTCCCACACACCGTCTTCGTTTCCGTCGCCGATGAGGATATAGGGCACGCCGTCGTCCTTGAAGATCTCGACGTAAGCGGTTTTGCCGTTGTTGCGGCTTGTTCCGTCAGCAAGAACTACAATGAAGTCCAAGTACAGCTCGTCGTCGTAGAGGAACGCCCTCACGCAGTCAGCAGGGCCTGTGGCGGTATTTGCTCCCTTGTTGGTGATTGCGGTGAATAGGTTAGCGTCCCTCTCGCCCGCGTAGTCTGACCTCAGCCACACTGTGCAGTAGCGTGCAAAAGCGTTGAAGAGTTCGCGCGTGTTCGCCGCGTTGTCGAACTCATCCCAGTGGTTCACGATGAGCCTGTTCTGTCTGGGTATCCTCATGCGTACTGCGAGCGGCTGGATGGCTATCTCCTTGCTCACCAGCGTAACGTCCGAGAGCCTGAATGCCGCTGTCTCCGTATCTTCCTGCGGAGCTTCCTCCGATTCAGGTTCAGGGGCTGGAGCGGCGTTGTCCTCTGACGCTTCTTCGTCATCAGAGATTACGTCGTAGGTCATCATGGCGAGAACGTCGTCAGGTAGAGCGTACGTGTACCTGAAAGCATCTACCGCTGAAGAGTTGATGTAGACACTGTTTGCGTGAGTGCCCGCGTTGTTTCTGCCGGTCGAACGCGAGGTTGTCGCGGCGGCAGGCCTCATGATCGGGGGCTTGCCCATCAGGTTGGTTAGCTCGTAGACGGTCTCGTCTTCATTGTTTACCACATCAGCGAACTGCATGCTGAACTCCTGAACCCTCACTGACGCATCAGGACTCTCCTCCTGAAGCAAGGTCATTCCGCCGACGCTCTTGTAGCTCAGCCTGAGGTTGCGCGGTGTGGCGGAAGAGTACTCGTAGAGCCGGAAGGACTCGCTCGTTCCGTCCTGAGTGCTTATCGTGCGGTAGCCTTCGCCGATGTTGCTCTTGTAGACCGTAACAAGACCCGGCGCAATCTGGCTGTGTGCATCAAGAAGGAAGTAGTCAGGAAGCGTGCCGTACATGTCCGGCGTGAGGTCATATCTCCAGTAGTCCGGCATTATGCTCGCGTAACCGTCCCTGTTCGTGGGGTTGCCGTTCCTCGATGATGTCATGTCGTAACGGTAAAGCTCGTAGCGCGTGCCTGTCCTGTTGGTGATTCTTGTCTCGAGCTGGTAGGTCTTGTCCCGCGAACCAATCATGAAGAACGTCCCCAAGTCTTGGCCGGGGTTGTCTGCCTGAGCATCCCACGTGAACTTTATCCTGTTCACGACATCCTGGCTGTCGAAAACTATCATGTCGAACATCAACGGATTGTCCGACGCGTTGCCTGAGGAGACGTTTGCGACAACCAGCGGGATTGCCGAGAACTCGCGGTAGTTCGCGTAGCCCGGCGCAAAGCTCGCCCTCTGCCTGAACGTGAGGTAGCCCAGCCTGCTCCCGTAGAACGACGGGTCAAGTGCCCTCAAGCGCAGTGTTGCACCGAGTGCGCCGCCCGAAGAGATTGCGTGTTCGCCGGAAGGATTGACGGTTACGGTGTAATACTGGTCGAAGTCAGAGACAGTGATAGACTCGTTCACGTCCCTGTTCTCGCAGATGAACATGTCGCCGTCGTTGATCTCTATCGTGTAGGCCAAGTTTCCGCTTGCGTTGTAGACCTTTGTGTACGCGAAAGTTCCGTTCGAACTGTCCCCGCTTACGGTGTAAAGCACGTTGTCCGACGAATCACAGATCTTGAGTTCTGCTCCTATGTCGCCGGAGATCGTGTAGACCGCCGCGCCTGCAGTGTTCTGAATCTCCTTCACGTTCACAGTTACCGTTACGTCAGGCGAAGAGTCAGACGAAACCGTCTTGTCGTATGATACGTACTTGTACATCTTCTCGTAGCGTCCGTTGTTGCTCCGTGCGTAAATGTCCGGCGCGCTGTAGATGTAGGCGATGGGTTCGGCTGTCGGGTAAGTCTCATTCCGCCAGTCGTAGCCTCCCTGCCACCACTTGCCGCTAGACGAAGCTCCCGTCGTTCGCAGTCCCCACCAGAACGGGAAGTGCCGCGCGTAAGGGTTGCCGAAGTCGATGTTCATGTCAGCAGTTCCGTTGCTGGTTACGATGCAGATGCTCTCCACAGGGTCAGGGTAAACGTCGTAAATCTCCGTGTCAGTTCCTATGTACCTTCTCCATGCAGACGCGTAAGGCTGAGGCTCTTCGGCAAACACAAAGTTGAAGCCGTCGATGATATCCCCGACAGTAGAGAAAGTTATGTCGGGCATTCCGCCCCCCGTCGTCCTCCTGTAAATGCCGTAGGTTACGCGGTTGTTCGTGTTCGTGTTGTTGGTGAGAGCGTTCCTGATCGTGTAATAGTAGTTCTCGTAGACTGTCGCGAACCACTGCGGCCCTCCGACCTGCTCGGTGCGCGAAGCTCCCGTGATGTCCCGGAGCTGGTAGAAGAAATTGTAGTCGCTGTTGCCGTATGCTCCGTAGACCTGAGACTCGTACGCCGGGTTGTTGTACCAGAAGTGCAGGTTGTAGGGGTCATAGTCGGTTGCCGTCGATGCTCCCCACGAACTCCCGCACATGACGGCCAAGAGTAATACGGCCGCCGCAAACTTCTTGTGCATGATAATATCTTCCTCCTAATCTGGAATGCCTATGTATGTTACCGTAACATCTCCGCCCCACTGAGGCGAGGCATCAAGCCCCTTCTTCATGCGGTGGAAGGTTACTGTCTTCGTTGCGCGGACGCACACTCCCAGAGGTTCGCCCGTGTTGCCGTCAAGTCCCGACGGAATATCCACGCTCACAACGTGTGTCGCAAGCCTGTTGATGGCCTCGATTACCCGCCGGAATATCCCTTCAACGGGACGGTTGAGGCCTGTGCCGAAAATCGCATCTATGCACGTCTCACAGCCCCTTAGCGCGCTCTCGAAGTCCTCGAAGGTCTCATCGCTTATCGTGTTGAGCACTTCGGGGGCAAGTTTGCTCATTATCTTGAGGTTCGTCTTGAAGTCCTCGCTTCCCTTGTGCGGATCTCCAACAATATAGACGCGAACGTCCTTCCCCAGAATGCACAAGTGCCGCGCAAGAGCTAACCCGTCCCCGCCGTTGCTGCCGGGAGAACAGACTATCGCGAACACAGCATATTCTTTGACCTCGCGCAGAACTGCTATTGCGGCGTTCTCCATCAAGAGAATGCTCGGGATGCCGAAGGTCTCGATTGCGCGTTTGTCGGCATCGCGGGCTTCCTCGCGCGATACTGACTCGGGGGAATGTACATCGTAATACACGACCTCTCGGTGAAACTCGTCGGGGTCATAAAAACCTTCGAGCTCACGTTCAAGCTCTTCAAGTGCGACTTCAGGGGGCATGAATGAAACTCTCCTCCGTAAAGAAATTTATTGTAGCGATAGAGATATTATATATTACCAGAGAGCAGAAAAATTCCCCTGACACTGTTTCAGCATCAGAGGAACGTAACACCAGAATCGTTATTGCTGCATCATGCTTCTGCTTTGCGTCCCTTTGCGTAGGACAACGCCACAAGAGCAACAGCCGCCGCTATCAGCCCTCCGGCAACGAGAGGCCTGAACCTCACCCACGCGACCGCGATAACCAGCAGCGACCACGCAAGCCCGATAAGGAATCCGACCACTCCTGCACCTGCCTCAACAATTGTCCCGAGAAGCGGAATCACGTCCGCGATTACGGACAGCGGCCTGAAGATTAACCGCAAGCCTATCACTACACCGATTATCCCGGCAATACGGAACAGCCACGCCTTGAAGTTATTGTCGGACCGAGCACCCTCGAACATCTTGGCCATCCCTACCGTGCCCATCTCGAGCCTGCTGAACGTGTAGCCGTTCGACGCGGTGAACTGCTCGAAGGTGTCGCGTATCACTGTCCTGAGTGTCTGCCTTTCCCGTCGCGTGAATGACCTTGCCCTCGAGTGCCGGGTCAACCCGCGAGATGTCCTGCACGTTCTGCGTAACAAGTTCTGCCTCGCCGATTGCTCCTGCGGTCTTGAAGGTACGTTCTTCGTTCCACCACAACAGCCACGTTGCGGCGGCAATCAGCACGAAGCCTGTCGCTACTCCGGCAAAAGACTCGCCCAGACGCTGAAACCAGCTCTTGTTCTCAGTTTCCGTATAATCGTCCATTGTGTTACCTTGCTTCCTCCAAGTCTCTGCTTGCTACGATGTCAACGTCAGTCCCGCAGACGTTGTGGATGAGCACCTGGCCGATTTTCACGGGAGCTTCTACGTTGAGCTCGGCGACAGCACGTGCAATCCCGAACAGCTTGCCCTTCGGAGCGGGAGTCCTGCTCCTCACCGGGCACACAGGAAGTTTGCCGCCCTTGACCCTCACGGTGGACGCGAACACACGGCGCGGGTCTTTAACCTCAGAGCGTGCATAGCTCGCACCGCGCGGGCAGGTGTTGCCCTCTACGTTCGTTACTTCGCCTGCGTCGTCGAGAGTTACCGTGAGCCCGCAGCCCAGAGGGCACGACACGCAGATAAACTTTCTCTCACTCATAATCAATCGCCCTCCTTACAGCGGCTGAATGTCTATCACAATCTCCTTGAGGTCAGGAAGTGCGCGAATCTGCTCGGCCTTTATCTTGACCTCATTCATCTCGCCGGGACGGGCATAACGCAGCCTCTGAGAGTACAGCCCGGGTTCAGCGAACACACGGCACGCCTGCTCTACGGGATGAGTTACGCGCATGAAGATTGTTGCGTCCGTCTCGCCCGTAACGTACTGCGGGGAATACAGCCTGACGTTCTCTCCGCCCTTGACGGGAATCCTTCTTGCCGACGCAGGAATTTTCCCCATCGCGAACTTGGCCGCACTTGCTCCGGCGATTAACCCTTCATCGCTGACGTTGTCGACAAGGTCATACACTATCACGACGTTTCCGGCCGCGAAGACTGCAGGGTTAGTGGTCTGCAGAAGGTCATTGACGACCGGCCCGCCGGTTACGGGGTGAATGTCTATCCCTGCCATGCGCGATAACTCGTTCTCGGGGATTAAGCCAATCGCGAGCAGAAGGGTATCACACTCCACGAATCTTTCTGTGCCCTTGATGGGGGTCATATGGTCATCAACCTGCGCGACTGTTACACCCTCGAGCCTGTCCTGTCCGTGAATCTTCGTTACGGTAGTCTTGAGGTGGAAGGGTATTCCGTAATCGTCGAGGCACTGCGCGATGTTCCTTCTGAGGCCGCCCGGCCAAGACATTACTTCGTAGACACCTTCAACTTCCGCACCCTCCCAGATCATACGGCGCGCCATAATCAGCCCGATGTCGCCAGAACCGAGAATCACCGCGCGTTTGCCGGGCATGTAGCCTTCCATGTTCACGAAACGCTGAGCAGTTCCGGCGGTGTAGATTCCTGCGGGACGGCCTCCGGGAATGCGGATTGCTCCAAGCGGACGCTCGCGGCAGCCCATCGTGAGGACGATTGCCTTCGGGTTGAGGGCTTCTATGCCTCTCTCCTTGTTCATCGTCCACACGGTATTTGTGTCTCTATCAATCTGGAACACCATCGTGTTGGTGCGGAACTCTACGCCTTCTTCATGCGCCATCTTGATGAAGCGGTGCATGTATTCTGGGCCGGTAAGCTCTTCCTTGAAGGTACGGAGGCCGAAGCCAGGATGAATGCACTGCTGAAGTATTCCGCCCAAGTCCCAATCACGCTCGAGGACTACGACATTTTCAGCACCCTCACGACGTGCACCGATACCTGCCGCGACTCCTGCAGGCCCTGCACCGATAATCAGAACGTCAATATTCTTACTCATTCGCCGCACCTTCCTTCTTGAGCAGAAATTCTTTCGTCTTCCCGACTAACAGCTTCGACTCCCCGCCGTGCCGTGTAACCTCATCGAGAGGCAGGCCAAGTTCACGCGACAGAATCTCCGCAACTCTCGGACAGCAGAACCCCCCCTGACAGCGTCCCGTTCCTGCGCGGGTCATCATCTTCACCGCCGTAACCGTCCGTGCCCCGCGACGTATAGCCTCCAGCACCTGTCCTTCTGTTACGGTCTCACAGCGGCACACTATTTGTGCGTACGATGAATCTTTCTCTGCAAGTGCCTTCCTGCTCTCCATGTCCATATACAGGAAGCGCGGAATGTTCCTGCGTTCGGGAATGAATTTCTCGTTGGGGGTAAGGGTGATTCTGTCAGAGAGTTCTTCACGCAGCAATTCTGCGATGTACTGCGCTATTGCGGGAGAGGACGTGAAGCCCGGCGACTTTATACCTGCGGCATTCACGAAACCTCTGGGCTTGGCCAGCGCACTTATCTCGAAGTCCCCCGACTCAGTGTTTGCACGAACGCCCGCAAATGTCGTTATGTTCATGTTCACGGGGAAGTTAGGGACGAGACGGCGCGCTCCCTTGAGGACTTCAGCGAGGCCTTCAGGTGTCGTTGAGCGGTCTTCAGGGTCTTCCTGCTCCGTTGCTGTCGGGCCGGACATTAGGTTACCTTCTGCTGTGCGGAGAACTGTGATGCCCTTCCCTGCCTTCGACGGACACGCAAAAAGGAAGCTCGTGATTAATCCGCCCGTCGTTCTGTCGAGAAGGTAATACTCCCCCTTAGTCGGAATGATGCGGAAGCTGGTATCTCCTGCCCATGAAGCTATCTCTCCCGAATGCACCCCGCCAGCGTTAATCACGACAGGTGCAAGGTAGTCGCCTTTGTTCGTCGTTACGCCGCGAATGTCCCCCTTGTCGTCGAAGAGCAGCCCCGTTACGTGAGTTTCTAGGAACAGTTCAGCCCCGTTGAGCTGAGCACTCTCTATCATTGCGTTGACGGCCTCGAAGTTGTTGATGATTGCCGCCTCTGGAGACCACAACGCCGCAACAATCTCCGGCGAAACGTTAGGTTCACGCGAGCGCATAACATCACCCGAGACTATCTCGACTCCCGGTGCTCCGTTAGCCTTGCCCTGCTCTAACAGCTTCTCTAGGTGCTTCACCTCTTCATCATTGAACGCGCAGACGTACGAGCCGCATTCGTCGAGGTGAACGTCGAGTTCATCCTTGAGCTTGTGCCACATCTTGTTACCCGGAACGCAGAACTTCGCCTTGACCGTGCCGGGCTTGTCGTCAAACCCTCCGTGAATCATCGAGCTGTTCGCACGGCTCGCACCCGCAGGAAGCTCGCTTGCTTTGTCGAGAACCGCTATCCTCAGCTTGTACTTCGAGAGTTCGCGGGCTATTGATGCTCCTGTTATGCCAGAGCCTATTATCACAACATCGTAGTTCATGAATTACCCCCCTTGTTCAGTGGAAAATTTGGCCGGGAAGAACCAGCTTCTCTTTGCGCGGAAAAGTCTTGTCGTATTCTTCTGCCTCTGTTTCGTCGACAAAGTAACCTGCAGGCGGAGCATACTCGCCGCTTATGCCGTCAAGGTATCCGGGCTGAAGTTCCCTGCACAGGAAGAACGATGCATCCGCTCCCTCCGGCAGTCCGTGATAGCGTATTCCGTAGCTGCTGGCGTACGTGAAGCCGCTCTTCCCGTAGAAAGCTATGTTGCCCTCAAAGCACAATGCTCCGCACCCCAGCTCTGCCGCCCTCCCGATCGAGTAGTCCAGCAGAATCTTTCCGTAACCCTTGCGCTTGAGGTCATTGCGGATACATATCGGCCCCATCGCCATAACGGGAATGCTCCTCCCGTCATCCGCACAGATCTCCGCCCTCATGAACATGTTTTGTCCGACAAGCTGGCCGTCAATCTCCATCACGAAGTCAAGTTCATGGACAAATGCCGGGTCATCCCTGAGCTTGTGCAGGACGTAATGCTCGAGGCATCCCGGGCGGTAGACATTCCAGAAGGAGTCTCTCACCAGTTCTTCCACTACGCGCTGTTCTTCTTTCCGCTCCAAACGTATAACGTAATTGTTCATTGTCTCTAATTACACAAAATCTCCCCCTGTCAATTGCTCAACAGAGGGAGAATGTCTGCTTAGCGTCTTACCTGCTCAAGCTGTTGATGATTGCCAGAGCCTGAGGTTCTGCTTCTTCTCCGTCGAGCCAGAACACAATCATAATGTATTCTTTCTCGTCCTCAAGAATATAGTTGAGCGTGCTGTACTCCTGCCCTTCGCTCTCGTCCGTCGAACGGTACACAGCAGCTTTAATGCCGTTAATCTCTTCGCGGGTGAGGTTCGGTGCCGCAAAAGACTTCACGAACTCTTCAAAAGGTTCTTCCTTCGGGAACTCGTACACGTCGAAATCCATAAGGGTTTCAGCACTCTTGTAGTACGCGGTGATTCCCTCTTCCCTGTCCGCGCTGGTAACCGTGCCATTAACGAAGCTGTCGGGAGCTTTCACCGTGAACGTTCCGAGCGCAATATCACGCGCAGACGCAACACCGGCAAACAGCATCACGGCCAGGACAGCCGCAAACAATCTTCTAGCCATTAGTCCGTCCAGCCTCTGGATTTCTCTATGGCTTTCTTCCAGCCAGCGTAGGCAGCTTCGCGCTCAGACTCGCCGAGTTCAGGAGCAAACTTCCTGTCTTGTGCCCAGTTCGCGCGGATGTCGCCCTCGTCCTTCCAGAAACCGACAGCAAGCCCCGCCGCATATGCCGCACCGAGTGCAGTCGTCTCGTTCACGACAGGACGCACAACATCAGCACCGAGAATGTCAGCCTGTAACTGCATCAGCAGATTGTTCACGACAGCTCCGCCGTCAACCTTCAACGCCGCCAGCTTCTTGCCGGAGTCTTTCTCCATTGCCTCGATGACATCGCGGGTCTGGTAGCACAGGCTCTCGAGCGTAGCCCTGATGATGTGCTCTTTGCGGACGTAACGCGTAAGGCCGACGATTGCTCCTCTTGCGGTCATGTCCCAGTACGGCGCGAACAGTCCCGAGAACGCGGGCACAAAGTATATCCCTGCGGAGTCCTTGACTTTGCCGGCGTAGTACTCGGTTACAGGAGCATCATCAACAAGTTTCAGGTTGTCCCTGAGCCACTGGATGGCCGCACCTGCAATAGCTATCGAGCCCTCAAGTGCGTAGAAGCACTTGCCCTTTTCGCGCGAATAGAACGCCGTAGTAAGAAGGCCGTTCTTTGAGGGTATGGGTTTGTCGCCGATGTTCATCAGCATGAAGCATCCTGTTCCGTAGGTGTTCTTGGCCTCGCCCTCGCTCAAGCATGCCTGTCCGAACAGTGCCGCCTGCTGGTCGCCCAAGTCTCCCGCAACAGGAATTTCTCCGCCGAACGGGCCGTCCTTCTTCGTCGTGCCGTAAACAGAGCTTGACGGCATAATCTTCGGGAGCATTGACGCAGGAACCTGAAGCTCCTTCATCATCTCTTCGTCCCACTCGCACGTCGCAATGTTCATCAGCAGGGTACGTGATGCGTTGGATACGTCCGTAACATGTACTCCGCCGTTCACTCCGCCCGTCAAGTTCCAGATCAGCCACGTGTCTGTGTTGCCGAAAAGGAGCTCGCCTCTCTCTGCCTTCTCGCGTGCACCGGGAACGTTGTCGAGAATCCAGCGAATCTTTGTGCCGGAGAAGTAGGGGTTGATGAGGAGGCCGGTGATGTCCTTGACCTTGCCTTCACCCTTCTCGTTCTGCCCCCAGCCGGGTTTCTTGAGCCACTCTGCGCAGAAGTCCTGAGTTCTCGTGCACTGCCACACTATCGCGTTGTAGATGGGCTTGCCGGTAGCTTTCTCCCACACTACTGTGGTTTCGCGCTGGTTGGTGATGCCTACGGCCGCAATCTCGTCGGGTGTCGCGTTGACCGCCGCAAGTGCTCCCCTGATTACGTCCTGCGTCCTGCTCCAGATCTCCATCGCGTTATGTTCTACCCAGCCGGGATGCGGGAAAATCTGCTCGTGTTCCATCTGGTACGAACCTGCAGGCCTGCCGTCCTTCGTGAACAGCATACAGCGCGTGCTTGTCGTGCCCTGATCTATCGCCGCTACATACTTCTTCTCTGCCATTGGAGCTTTGACCTCCTCGATAATTGTTGCTTCCGGCTTCGCTTCTGCCTGAGGGGCTGGCGCGGGAGATGCTGCCGGAGCTTCCTTCTTTGAGCCGAATAGCCTGAATAACATCGTTCTTACTCCTTAAAGCGCGGGGGCTGAAAGGTTATGCTACATGATTCCTACGCAGTGGCAGAAGTAGTACGCGACTACTGCACCGACGAGCGGGCCAACTACAGGAACCCATGAGTAAGCCCAGTCCGAATCTCTCTTGCCGGGAATCGGGAGCACGAAGTGTGCGATTCTGGGTGAAAGGTCTCTTGCGGGGTTCAGAGCATAGCCGGTAGGTCCGCCAAGAGCCGCGCCGAGCCCGTAGATGATTCCGACGACGAAGAACGTTCCGAGTCCAGGAGTGAAGCCTGCACCTGCAACGCCCTTCGAGAACACGCACATAATCAGCGTAACAAGGAAGAACGTAGCGATTGCCTCAGTCAGGAAGCAGTGGAAGAGGTTGCGGTCAGCTTCACTCTTGTTGGGGGCAGTGCAGAACACGCCGAGCTGTGCGCTGGGGTCTGAGCCCTTCCAGTGGCTGAGGTACGCGAGCCACACAACAACGCCTCCGCAGAAGCCGCCCGCCATCTGTGCAATGATGATGTTGCAGGCTTCGCCCCACGAGCCGTAAGTTCCCGCGAGAGTCTTCGCGACCGTTACGACGGGGTTAAGGTCTCCCTGTGCAGAGCCGAGTGCGTTGGCCGCGAATACTCCGAGACCGACTGCCCATGCCCAGCCCCAGCAGATGTGAACCCAGTTTGAGCCGTTGGCCTTAGAGTCCTTCAGCACAAGGTTAGCGACGTTGCCGTCTCCGAAGACGACAAGCACAAGAGTCCCGAAGAACTCGCCTAAAATTGGTCCGGGTGTAAACATGATAAATATTCCTCCTAACGAGATATTGTGTTGATGAAACATTCAGGCCTTCCGCACATACTGCCGCCCCCGCAGTGAACAGCACAGCAGAACATGCCCGAACATAGTGTGAATTGTTGATTGAGTGAGGATAATTGTAGTGTATTCTCGGAGAATGTCATTAGAAATTTTGCTGTTATTCTCGAATCACAAGGGTATAATAACAAAATGTTCACTCACGATTTTAAAGTAAGGAGAGGATTTTATTTTGGACGGAAAGATGAAGAACATCGGCATCATAACTTCCGGCGGAGACTGCGGCGGCCTTAACGCAGTTATTCGCGGAGCAGCACGCACTGCCCTCATGCGCGGAATGAGAACCTTCACGATTCCCAACGGTTATGCAGGACTGTACAACCTCGTGAACTTTGACCACCTCGTCGAGCTCGACGAAGAGCGCACTGACCACATCACGTCGCAGTTTGCGGGAAGCGACGCTGGACACAGCCGCGTGAAGATCTCCAAGATCAACGACCCCGACAAGTACGACCGCATAATGATGGGACTGCGCAAGCACAACATTGACGGGCTCGTGATTTCCGGCGGCGACGACACAGGAAGCGTTGTTGTTGACTTGGCCGAACACGGAATCCCCTGCGTCCACGCACCCAAGACGATGGACCTTGACCTTATGACCTACTCAGTCGGCGGAGACTCGGCAATCAACAAGATTGCGACCATCGTTGACGACCTCAAGACCACCGGCACGACGCACAACCGCATCATGGTCATCGAAGTTTTCGGACGCTACGCAGGACATACGGCATTCAGGGGCGGCATCGCGGCAGACGCGGACTGCATTCTGATTCCTGAAGTCCCCGTAGACTTCAACGCTGTGTACGCTCACCTGAAGCATTACTACATCAGGCGCATCCTGAACTCCGACGTTCACGCGGGAACTTATACGATAGTTGTTGCGGAAGGCGTTAAGGGCGAGGACGGACAGCTCTTCTCCGACGGCGGCGGTGCATCAACTGACTCCTTTGGACACCCGAAACTTGCTGGCGCAGGACGCTTCGTCAAGGAGACCCTTGAAGCAATGATGAAGCAGGACCCGGAAATCAAGCAGTTCATGAAGACATCAGAAATGTACGTTCCCGGAGTGTTCGAGATTCCCGAGATAAGGGAAGTCATCCCCAGCCACATCGTCCGTAGCGGTTCAACGTCTGCTTATGACGTAAACTTCGGCAAGCAGATCGGTGCGGCGGCAGTAATCCTGCTGGAGCAGGGAGTCAGCGGCGTAACCGTCGTGAAGATGTACAACGGCAAGATTCGCTACATGCCGACAGCTGAGGCCATCGTTCAGAGGTTCGTCGGGCTCGAGAGCGTAACGTTCTATGAGCAGATGGATGTGTGCTTCGGACGTTTCAGGCAGAAGTACGAGCCTGTTCTTGAGGAAGCTCACGGAGCAGTAGAGAGGCAGTACAGCTAGAGAAAGTTAATCCCCCCTTACACAGCAGGGGGGAATTTTTTACCGGCTCACACGCACGAGTCTTTCTCCGCCGATAACAGAGAACTGTTCCTCGAGAAGGTCGATGAAGTATCTGCAGTGATGGTTCAGGTATCTCTGCTTGCTGTAAATGACGTAGATTTTCAGCGTTACAGGCTCTCCCTTGAAGCACAGCGGAAAGATGTTCACGTCGTCGTTCATCTGGTACTGCCAGCGCGCTAAGTTCATGTGCGAGGTGAAGCATCCGGCAAGTGCGGCGTTGCACAAGGGAGCCATTATCGTGGTGTAACCGGCCTTGAGGTACACATCAGGTTCATAGCCTGCATGAGAGAAGCACTGCGCGATTCTCCTGCCCATTCGGCCAAGAGGCGAGACAATCAGGAACGGAAGACGCGAAAAGTCTTTCAGGTCTGCCCCATCAGAAAACGCCTTCTCCTTCAGCGCAGGAGTCTCTTCGCCGTAATATTTCAGCAGCAGCTTATCCGAGACGCAGAAATACACCGGGTCATCGTACGTTGCGCGGACGTTTACGCGGAGCTTCTGGGCTTCAGTGTCGACTGTTACGGCAAAATCCACCTGGTTCTTCTGCACGAGCATTTCCGAGTCGTCGCTGGTCTTGTCGACGAGGTCTATCGTAACGTTCGGGTAAAGAGCCGAGAACTTCTCCAGCACATCCGGCAGGTAGTAATTGAAGCGCGGAGAGCTCGCCGAAATCGTAATCTCTCCCGTGTCGCTCTGCAGTGTGTCAGTGAGAACTGCCTTGAGGTTGCGTTCTTCCTGATAGACGTGGCGCGCAAACTTCAGGACTTCCTTCCCAGCGCTGGTCAGCTGTAACGCCGGATAACGGTAGAACAGCTTTGCTCCGTAATACTGCTCCAGCCTCATGATGTGGTTGCTCAAGGTCTGCTGGCTTATGTGCAATCTCTGTGCCGTCCGCGTAATGTGCAAATCCTTAGCGGTCTCAACAAAATAATACAGGCTCTCTATCTCCATCGTGCACCTCCAACAAAATTATGACGTTATTATAACAACATGATTTTGTGAAAACGACAAGCATTAACGATTTTATGTTGTGGATACGTCAATGATATAATCTCCCCAATTTCACAATTCCCCAACACCACAACAAACATTACAAAGCAGAAAGGAAGATAATTTCTGATGGGATTCTCGTTAGGTTTTATCGGCTTCGGCGAGGCAGCCTACAACATGGGCAAAGGCCTCCGCAATGAAGGGCTCGAGGACATCAAGGCCTATGACGTAGTGATGGACAAGGAAGGCCCGATGCGCGACACAGTTCTTACGCGGTGCAAGGACGCGGACATCAAGGCAGTGTTCTCGGCGAAGGAGCTCGTGGAGAACAGCGATATAGTCGTCATCGCAGTACCCGCAAGGTTCACGGCATCGACTGCTGACGGGCTCAGGCAGTACGCGAAGGCCGGACAGCTTTTCGCCGACGTAACGACTGCTCTCCCGCCGGTCAAGGAAGCTCAGGCGAAGGCTTATGCTGAAGTCGGAGCAGACTACATCGACTCAGCAATGCTCGGCTCGCTCATGGCACTCGGCCACAAAGTACCCATCCTCGCTTCCGGCAAAGGCTGCAAGAAGTGGCACGACCTCATGACCCCCTACAACATGAAGATTACGCTCGTCAATCCCGATGACCCCGACAACACTAAAGCCGGAGAAGCCTCAAAGATTAAGCTGGTGCGCTCGGTGTTCATGAAGGGCATTGAAGGATTAATCGTTGAGACGCTGTTATTTGCCCGCAAGTGCGGTGTTGAGGACTACATACTCTCCTCAATCTCCAACTCAATGAACCGCGACAAGTTCGAGGATATTGCGCTGAGGATGGCGGGAGCAGACCTGATTCACTCAGAGCGCAGGAGCTTCGAGGTAGGCGAGTCGATGGAGCTGATGAAGGAAGTCGGCGTTGAACCCCTCATGGCGATGGGCACAAAGGAACGTCTTGCACGTACGGCGGCACTCGGCCTCAATCAGGAACTTCACGGAATCGTCCCCAAAGAGTTTGCGAAGATTTACGCTCTGTGGGAAGAAAAGCAGTACAGCTAAAGTTTTCCTCTTAAAGGGCGTGAAGCATGAAATTCAAGTACGTACGCATTCAAGGCCGTGAACTGGCAGAAAACACTATGTACGCCAAAGGAATCTTCAGCATGTGCTGGGGTCTTATTCAGAAGGACGTAATGGAAGAAGAGGATGCGGATCTTTTCAGGGAAATAGATCACTGGTTCGCTGAAATTTTGCCGTTTCCTCCGCAGTGCCGCAATCAGGAAAACGTTGTGTGCTTCTTCAAGACCGAAAACGCAGACGCAATGATGAAGATGATAGGGCCGGCAATGTGGCTTCTGGAGAAATACCATCACCCCTTCTATGTCGTATACACCAACACGCCGGGCGAAATAGTCTATGAGGATGAATATCAGGTAGTAGTGAAAGCTGGTGAGGAGCTGATGATTGAGAAGTTACAGCCCTCATGGAGCAATGCATATAAACAAGAGGAGGAATAGCAATGAAGAAAGTATTAGCGTTAGTTGCAGTTATGGTAGTTGTGTTGTCGGGCGTTGCGCTCGCCGCAGACTGGCCGGCCAAGACCGTTAATGTCGTCCTGCCTTACGGAGCGGGCGGAGACACGGACACTTACTGCCGCCAGCTGTTCCAGCGTGTGAGCAAGATAACGGGTCAGACGTTCGTGGTGATTAACCTTCAGGGCGGAAGCGGCATCGTTGCGGCTATGGACGTGATGAACAAGCCCAAAGACGGCTACACCCTGCTGTTCAACCACACGGGAGCGGCACTTGTTCAGGAAGCTACGGGAATGGTGGACTTCTCGTACACTAAGGACTTCGAGAACTGCTGCACCGTCGCAATCGACGAGACATATTCGCTCGTTGCAATCTCGCCTGAAGGAGAGTATAAGCAGTACAGCAAGGGCTGGAAGACTCTTGAAGACATGCTCAAGTACGCGAAGGAGAATCCCGGCAAGGTGCGCTACTCGACCGTTTTCGGCTCAACGACTGAATACGTCGGGACAATGCTCGAGCGTCAGGCCGGAGTGGAGTTCGACAACATCAACGTCGGGACTTCCGGCGGTGAGAGAATGGCGGCAATGCTGGGCGGACAGGTTGACATTCTTGCGGCGAACTACATGCAGGTGAAGGACTACATCGAGAAGGGAGACCTTGTGTGCCTCGCGGTAATGTCGAAGCAGAGGGTTCCGGGCATCGACTATCCTACGTTCACTGAGCTCGGGTATGACAAGGTCGTTACGGCCAAGAAGTACGAGGTGAAGTTCCCGAAGGGCACGGACAAAGCAATAGTTGAGAAGCTCGCCGGAATCTGCAAGGACATCGTCCTCAACGATGCGAGCTATGCCGAAGTGCTGAAGGTGTACTACGCACAGCCTCTCTACAGGGACGCTGAGCAGATGAACAAGGAAGACCCTGAAGAGGTCAAGGAACTCGAAGCAGGGTTAGCAGTCGACGACTAAGAAGATATGTTATGCCCCTCCAAATAACAGGAGGGGTAAATTATTCACAAGGGAGGCAATAATTCATGACCAACAAGACGCGTGATATTTTGTGCTCAATCATCGTTCTTGCGTTCGGTGCGGCGATGATCTACTTCGTCAAGGACGTGCGGAGAGTCATTCGCTCTGACGTGGGCTCTGCGTTCGTCCCGACGTTAATCGGCTGGTGCATAGTTGCTACGGGTGCGGCCAAGCTCATCTACTCAGTCTTCACCGGCCTGAAGGAAGAGAACAAGAAGATAGTCTTTGATCAGGACTTCTTCGGCGGCGTAGGAACTATAGTGCTTATGGTGCTGTACATGCTTGCGTTCGAGCCTGTGGGGTTCGTTGTGGCGAGCGCGGTGTACCTGTTCCTGCAGATGCTCCTGCTCAGCGACAAGACCAACCGTAGAGTGATTCTGTTCGCTGTCGTTGCGGCGGTGCTGCCTCTGGCGGTTGATGCGCTGTTCGTGTACGTCATAAAGATGCCCCTTCCTGTGGGCGTGTTCGGATTCTAAGGGAGGTGCTGAAGAATGATAGCCACAGCATTAGTCAACGTGTTCAACCCTGTGTGCCTGTTCCTTATCTGGGCAGGTACTGTGATAGGAATAATCTTCGGCTCAGTTCCCGGCTTATCCGCAACAATGGCGGTCGTACTTTTCCTGCCGATGACGTTCAGCCTTGAGGCTACGCGGGGAATCGCTCTTCTCGTCGGCCTGTACATGGGAGGAATTTCCGGCGGCTTGATTTCGGCAATACTCCTCAAGATTCCCGGCACACCTTCATCAATCTCGACGGTGTTTGACGGCGGACCGATGGCAGAGAAAGGCGAAGCAGGACGCGCGCTCGGCGTAGGAATCCTGTACTCGTTCATCGGCTCAATCATGGGAATACTTGCCCTGATGTTCATCAGCCCGATGCTCGCGAAAGTGTGCCTTCTCTTCGGGCCTGCAGAGTATTTCTCGGTTGCTGTATTCTCGCTGACGATTATTGCTGCTCTGTCGGGTAAAGACCTGCTCAACGGACTTATAGCCGGTCTCACGGGGTTAGCCCTTTCGATGGTCGGAATGGCACCCATTGATACGAAGGTGCGCTACACGTTCGGGAATTACCAGCTGCTTAACGGCTTTGACATCACGGTGCTGTTAATCGGAGTGTTCGCGGTTACGGATATAATTCTTGCTGGCTTCGGACGGAGGACGTTATCACAGCGTCTCGAGCAGAAGAAGTACCAGCTGAAGGGTTACGGAATAAGTATGCTTGAGTTCATCCAGCAGATACCAAACGCAATAATCTCCTCAATCATCGGAATCATAATCGGCATTCTTCCCGGCATCGGAGGAAGTACGGCGGGCTTGCTTGCGTACACTGCGGAGAAGTCGCGCTCAAAGCATCCCGAGAAGTTCGGGACGGGAATTATTGACGGCGTAATAGCTTCCGAGACCTCGAACAATGCGGTTATAGGAGGCTCGCTTGTGCCTCTGCTGTGCATGGGCATTCCCGGAAATACGGTTGCGGCAGTGTTTCTCGGGGGGCTTCTGGTTCACGGAATAAATCCCGGCCTGCTGATCTTCGACAAGAGCGGCGTGTACGTGTACGGGATATACTTTGCATTAATCGTGGCCAGCGTCTTCATGTTAATCTTTGAGCGCATGGGGTTAAGGATTTTCGCGAAACTGCTCGACATCCCCAAGCACATACTTTTACCGATAATCATGATTATGTGCTGCGTCGGAGCTTATTCCAGCAACAGCAGAGTGTTCGACGTTCAGTGCGTGCTGTTCTTCGCGCTGCTGGGGCTGTTGTTCAAGTGCTTCAGGATTCCGAGCACGCCGTTAATCATCGGGTTCATACTCGGTTCAATGTTCGAGGAGAACCTGAGGATGGCACTTCAGGCTTCGCACGGAAACTGGATGATATTCGTACAGCGTCCCATCTCGCTGAGCTTCCTTGTTGTGGCGGTAGTGTTCTGCACCTACACGGTCATAAGCAACCTGCGCGCAAAGAAGAAGGCGGAGCTTGAGGGCAAGGAGTTCCACGAGCCGGAAGAGGGAGAGCTGTAGTGTATCAGCTTCTCATAAAGAACGGAACAGTTATTGACCCTGCGAATAACCTTCGCGGGGTCTTTGACGTTGCGGCGGAAAACGGGCATATTGCGGCAGTCTCACCGTGCATTGACGCACCCGCAGTGAATAAGGTCGACGCGTCAGGATGCCTCGTTGTGCCGGGACTGATTGACCATCACGCCCACGTGTACCCTCTCGCGAAAATCGGCATTCCCGCAGAGGCAGTGTGCTTCGCGTCGGGAGTTACGACAGTCGTTGATGCGGGAAGCACGGGAGCAAAGACCTTCCGTCAGCACAAAGACTTCATCCGCAACAGCAAGCTCACCGTGAAGGCATACGTCAATGTGTGTTCGGCTGGCTTGGACTCCCTTCCCGCAAAAATGGAGGACGTTGACCCTTCACACTTCGACGAGGGGGCACTGCGCGAACTCTTCGAGGAGGAAGGCAGCAGTCTTCTCGGCCTGAAGTTACGCACGAGCAGGGAGATTGTCGGTGCGCTGGGCTACGAGCCGTTACGGGAAACCGTGAAGCTCGCGGACAAGCTTGGAGTTTCCGTGATGGTGCACTGCACGAACCCTCCCGGCGAAATGTCGGAGCTTCTCGGCTGTCTGAGGCCCGGCGACGTAATCACTCACATGTACATGAACAAGGGCAGCACGATTATTAACGGAGAACGTGTCAGCAAAGCAGCCCACTACGCACGGAAACGCGGAGTAATCTTCGAGGCAGCAGATGCGCGGGCACATTTCGGGTTCAGCACGGCAGAGCCGGCAATCCGCGAGGGCTTCTACCCCGACATTCTGGGTACTGACCTAACGAAGCTGAGCATGTACCTGCGCCCGACATCCTTCAGCATGGCTAACCAGCTCGCAAAGTACTCGATGCTCGGCATCCCGGAAGACGAACTCTTCAGGCTCTGCACAATCAATCCCGCAAAACACATGGGCATTGACGCAGGAACTCTGAGTGTCGGGAAGGCGGCGGATATTGCGGTGTTCAGGAGGGAAGAACGCGCTGTAACTTTCGGCGACAGAGCAGACAACACAGCAGCTCTGCGTGAAGGGAAGTTCATCTACCGTCCTATGCTGACCGTCAAGAACGGCGAAACAGTCTACCGTGATATAGCGTTCTAGAATCACAAAGCCCCTCACCAGAAACGGCGGGGGGCAAAATTTTTCACTTCTTACGCGTCGTAAACCTCATCGAACACCTCAAAGCCTTTCTCTTCAAGCGTCTTCTGTACCCACGCGCGGTTAATCTCGCCTCTGCGGGTCTTATCGAGCTTGATTACGTCCGCCGCCTGGAACTTCCTCGCGTCCTCGAGAACTTTCGGTGCATCCTTGCGCGGGATAACTATAACGCCGTCAGGGTCAGCAAGAATAATGTCGCCGGGGTTGACGCTGATTCCGCCGCAGGAAATCGGTACGTTCACTTCGCCGGGGCCTTCCTTGTAGGGGCCGCCGGGCGTTGTGCCTGTGCAGTATACTGGGAAATCCCACTTGCCGATCTCGTCGATGTCGCGGATAGGGCCGTCGAGAACGATTCCCGCAACCTTCTTCTGAAGGTAGAGGTACGCCATCATGATTTCGCCCATGAGCGAGCGGGTGCAGTCCTCTTCGTTCGACACGACGAGAACATCACCTTCACTGCAGTAGTTCAGCGCGGCGTGAAGAGTGAGGTTGTCTCCTGCGCGGCACTTTACGGTGAAGGCTGGGCCGGCCATCATCTGTGCTTTGGGGCTGCTGACGAGGTGGATGCGGGGGTTCATTGCGCAGCTTCTGCCCATAACGTCCGCCGTGTTGGAGGCGGGTATCTCCTTGAAGGCTTCGACGATCGCTGGGTCAGGCATGTTGCGCCTGAGGAATATTCTCTTTCCGACTGACATTGTGATTGCTCTCCTTTAAGTGTGATTATCGTGTGGATGAGTGAATGATACAGCAGGTTCTTCACCAACACAAACAGGCATAATTTGCATTACAGACAAGGATTTTTTGTTGATGTTTCGGCGCGCTATAATTGCTTCACACACCACAGCCAATAATCACAGCCCAAGTGTGATAAGATATACGCACCCCAACAATAGCGGAGGCTAAATTATTATGCAGGAAGTCAAGAAGGTTACGACTGAGGTCGGCACAAACGAGTGGCAGCTAGTCGTCTTTGTGCTCGGAGATCAGTCTTTCGCCATCAATGTCGATAAAACCAGAGAGATTTTGCGCTGGCCGGGTGTCCGCTCAATCCCTGATGCCCCCGTCGCTCTTATAGGCATTACGTCCGTTCGCGGAGAAGTCCTGCCGATGGTTGACCTGCGAATCTTTCTGGGCATCCCCCCCGTTACTCCTATGGAGCAGAGCAAGGTCATCATCGCGGAGTTCAATGAGGTGAAGCTGGGCTTTGTCGTCGACGCAGTAGAACGAATCTACCGCATAAAGTCCGAAGACCTCGACGCAAGCATGACCGGCAAATATCTCGGAGACTGGATTCTCTACGTCATCAAGAGAGACAGCCGCAACGTCCTTCTTCTCGACTACGAGGCAATAGTCCAGACAATCAGCCCTCAGCTGGTCATCCAGCATTCAGGAGACCCGGGAAAGGCCGTAGCAATGATGGAAGGCGTAGGACACCCCGGCGATTATCACATCATCGTAGCCGAAGACTCGCCGCTTATCCGCAAGCAGGTTGAAGATGCACTGATGGCCTCTGGCTTCACTGACCTTCACATCTGCCCGGACGGAAAAGTCGCATATGAAGCAATCGTCCGCGAAGGCGAGAAGTGCGATCTCCTCATCACAGACGTTGAGATGCCCAGACTTGACGGCCTGACACTCACGAGGCGCATAAAGGAGAACCCCGAGACGAAGGGAATCCCTGTCATTGTGTTCTCGTCGATAATGGCCAACGACATCAAGAACAAGGCCGCCAGCGTAGGCGCGAACTATCAGGTTACGAAGCCGGAGATTACACAACTCGTTGAATGCGTGGTGAAAGTCATACGCGAAAAGCAGGAGAAGGAAACAGAGGCCGCCGCGAGTTGATATTACCCTTCTGGAACTCTGAACTGTACGTAGAGATTTCGCCGTGCTTCCCGTTCGGGAGGGACTATCATCCTGTATCGCCCAGCAGATTCCACAGCCCCGTCCTCGAGAGCATCTCGCGTTCCTGCATGGACTTGGGAGGCGAGTTCTTCTTCATGGCTTCGCCCCAGACCGGGTGTGTCGGCAACTTGTCGCGCGAGAACTTCTACAAGGCCTCTCCCGACGCAATCATGAACTTGGGCTTCATCATGACGCTGGGTTATTCCGAGATGCTTGAACGTGCCGTGATCGCCTCGATGATGCTGCCTTCCGTGAACTACAGGCTGACGGCGGGGATTGCTGGCTGCTCTATCTGGAGTCATGGCATCCTTGAGGGCACGACGAAGGTGATTGCTGTTGCGGGGGATGAGCCGTTCTTTGACTGCACGGACTACCTGAATGAGTTTGCGTCTCTGCTGGAGAGCTTCAGGGTTATTGCGGGGAACGGAGGTTTGTCGTATTACGCGGAGAGGTTCGGGTACGACAGGTTTTTTGTGTCGTGGGAGCAGGACAGTCCGCTTGAGCTTGCTCTCAGCCGTGCCTTGTCGGACATTGAGCTTGAGGAGACGCGCGGGATAGTCGGTGCTTCTCCGGTAGAGGAGTTTCCGCCGTTTATGGGTGCGGCAGTCAGTATGATGAACATTCACGAAGAATAGAGAGGGATAAAGAATTGGCACGGAAGAAGAAAGTTAAGCCGGAAGCACCGAAACCAGTTACGGAAGAAGAAAACTTTACGCTGGACGATGACCTTGACGACATATCGGACGGCAAGACCGACGCGGTTAAGGACATTCTTGATGAAGGGAGCGGCAGGGGCTACGTTACGCACGACGACATAGAGCGGCACCTCACAGCCGAGTCGTGGGATCCTGACACGCTCGACCGCATCTTCACCAACCTTCAGGAGATGGGCATTGACGTTGTCGACAAAGCCAGCATCGGGAACATCCCTGCACCTGCGGACAGCCGCGAGGAGTTCATTCCGACGGACAGCGAACTCTCGAAACTCGACGACATACCGCTGACTGACCCTGTGAGGATGTACCTGCGGGAGATCGGCAAAGTCTCTCTGCTCACTGCCTCTGAGGAGGTAGATTTGGCACAGAAGATGGAGGCTGGAGACGTTGAGGCCAAGAAGAAGCTGATTGACGCGAACCTTCGCCTTGTGGTGAGCATCGCGAAGAAGTACATCGGGCGCGGAATGCTCTTCCTCGACCTGATTCAGGAGGGGAACTTGGGGCTTATCCGTGCGGTGGAGAAGTTCGATTACCGGCGGGGCTTCAAGTTCAGCACGTACGCGACGTGGTGGATTCGTCAGGCGATAACGCGTGCAATAGCTGACCAGGCAAGGACAATCCGCGTCCCTGTGCACATGGTCGAGACGATAAACAAGATGGTGAGGGTTTCGCGCCTTCTGGTTCAGGAACTTGGCCGCGAGCCGACGGACGAAGAGATAGCCGCGAAGATGAACATAGAGCCCGGACGCGTCGAGGAGATTCGCCGCATCTCGCAGCTTCCCGTGTCGCTGGAAACTCCCATCGGCGAGGAAGAAGACTCACAGCTCGGGGACTTCATCGAGGATCACGACCTCCCGAGCCCGGACGAAGCTGCCGCAGGCCACCTCCTTCACGAACAGATAGAGGAGATGCTCAGCACCCTTTCCGACCGCGAGCGTGAAGTCCTGCACTTCAGGTTCGGCCTCGAGGACGGGCACTCGTACACGCTCGAGGAAGTCGGCAAGAAGTTCAACGTTACGCGCGAACGTATCCGGCAGATAGAGGCAAAGGCACTGCGAAAGCTCCGCCAGCCCAGCAAAAAACTGAAGGACTTTCTGGACTGATGTCAGCCAAGAGTTTTATCAAGACAGTCAAGAACGCCCGGCGCGGGGTGAAGTTCGCGGGCAAGTTCCACAACAAACTTACGCTCACAGTTGTACTGTTCTTGGGGCTTATTGCCGGAAGCGCAATGTTCGTGTGGTGGCAGGAGCGGAATTTCACCGGCTCTTACTGGGATTCGCTGTGGACGGTGCTGTTCACGCTTATCGGGCAGGGAGAGTTCGCGAACTCCCCTCATACTCTGGGGGGCAGGATTATGGTGTTCCTGCTGTCGATATTTGGTGTAGCACTGTTCGGCGTGGTTTTCGCTGAGGTGATACAGAGGCTCATCAACAGCAGGATGAGGGCATTATTAGGGGAGATGATGGGGATAAACATGTGCAAGTTTGAAGGACATGTACTGATATGCGGCTGGAACGGAAGAGGGCCGTACCTCGTGAAGGAGATATTATCTTCAGGGCAGCAGGCGGCGTTGATCGCGAAGGAGAGACCCGTTGACCTCGACGAGGAGGTATTCTTCGTGAAGGGCAACCCGTCAGAGCGCGACGCACTGATCAGGGGAGGAATAAAGAACGCTAACAGTGCCGTGATTCTCGGAGACCCTGACTACGGGGAAGACGACTCGCACTCGATATTGACGGCTCTTGCTGTCGAGGATGCTGCTCCTGACATCTACACGGTTATGGAGCTCCACAATCCTGACAATGAACGTTATGCGCGGTACGCCCACGTCGACGACATACTGTACTCCGACAGCCTTATCGCCGGCATAACGTCGATATGTACGCACAACGAGGGAATCTCTACGTTCATCAGGGACATTCTCTCGACGGCTGACACGGGGCACAGCTTCGCGACAGTTGACCTCAAGCCCGAGCACAAGGGCAAGACCATCGACGAGGTGTTCGCTGCCATGAAGAAGCAGGACATTCTGCCGATAGGGATAATCGCGCCGGAAGAGGAAGGCGATCCTGTGCCGGAATGGGTCTCGATGGTGAACCCTGACGGCAAACTTCGCGTAACGCTTCCGATGAAGGTAGTCTGTATCGTGCAGGACAACTGGTCCGGAAAGTAGCAGACAAAAAACGGGAGACCAGACTAAGGCCTCCCATTATTTTTACGCTCTCCACTTCTCCCAGCGTTCCAGAACTTCAACTAAGTCGTGCCCGCACCTCTCGAGCTTCGGCAGAACCATAGCACTTATCCCGTCAGGAATCCCGTAGAAGGCTTCAGCTATCGAGCAGGCTATTGCCGTCAGAGTGTCCGCGTCCCCGCACAGCGACACCGCACCCCGCGTAACATCCTCGAAGTTCTCGCCCTCAAGGAAGGCCGTAATCGCTTCGGGTACTGTCTGCTGGCATGTCTCAACGTGGTAGTACGTCTGCTGAATCTCGGCGATGCTTCGCGAGAGGTCATAGCCGTAACGTTCCGCGACGTAGTGTCGGATGTCCTGCTTTGCTGCTCCTGTGCGCGCGAGGAAGATACACCCTGCCGTCGCCTGAGCTCCCTTGATGCCTTCGGGGTGGTTGTGGCTGACTGCCGAGCTGGCTTCCGCGAAGCGTTCCGTCTCCTCGAGGGTGTCGAATGCCCAGCCCACAGGCGACACGCGCATTGCCGAGCCGTTCCCGCAGCTGTTGTAGGGCTGAGGGTCATCGTGTGCAAGCCAGTCCATGAAGCGTATTCCGTAGCCAGCGTCAGGATACCTCCGGCCGTACTTTCGCATTGAGGCGGAAACTTTCTCCGCGAAGATTTCGGGGGTAGTCTTGTCGCCGCGACGGGGCATCGAGTCCATTACGCCCTCTGCAACTGCGAGCGTGAGAATCGAGTCGTCCGTCGCGTATGACCAGTCTGACACGAGCGGGTAATCCCTGCTGTGTGCTTCTCTTCTGTGCCGGTCGAACTCAAACGGGCTTCCCACGACATCACCGACTATTGCGCCTAACATCTACTTTTCTCCTCCCATCCATGTATACCATTCGGACAAGATGTGGCATATGTTGTCATCCAGCCTCGACAGAGCCTCGTGAGCAATATCTTTCGGCACGCTCCCGTAAAAACCTTCGGCGATTGCACCCGCAATGCAGGCTATCGTGTCGCTGTCTCCGCCGATTGATACTGCTTTCCTGACCGTGTCCTCGTAAGATTCCCCCTCGAGGAAGGCCGTAATTGCTTCGGGCACGCTTCCCTGACACGTCGCGTCGAACTCGTAGCCCGGCCGTATCTCGTCGAGCGTCCTCGTGAGGTCATAGCCGTATCTCTCCGTGATGAAGTCGCGTATCTGCTCCTTGCTGTTGCCGGAACGTCCGAGAAAGATAGCTGATGCTGTGGCCTGTGCTCCCTTTATGCCTTCAGGGTGATTGTGAGTAACCATAGCCGTTATTCCAGCGAATATCTCTACCGTCTCGAGGTCGTCGAACGCCCACGCAACAGGAGAAACTCTCATTGCAGAGCCGTTGCCGAAGCTCCCATAAGGCTCACGGCTTTTGTGCAACAGCCAGCGCACGAACTTTCCGCCGAAACCCACGAAAGGATAAGCGTGGCCAAGTTCATGCATACAGTTGATGTAAGTCTCAGCAAAAGCCTTCTTGTCGGGAACTTCTCCGCGTTTCGGGACTGTCTCGATGAATGCCCACGCTGTTGCGCAGGTCATCAGCGTATCGTCCGTGAAGCGTGAACGTGCCGAGAACAGCGGAAATTCTGTCGTCTTGATGTTGTTGCGCTTGAACTCGTAGGGACTGCCTATGATGTCCCCTGCTATTGCGCCGAGCATCCCTTAACCCTCGAAAGGCTTTACGTGCTTCACTGCCTCTGACTGCGAGATTTTCGCGTCTCCGTTGTCGATGTCTATGAGGCTGTAGCGAGTGTTGCCCATTCCGAGCTCGTGCATGTAGGAGAGCTGGCGCAGTCCGTGCCGGGACTCTATCCTCTCGACGAGTGCATGACGGTATTTCTCGGGCATTGCGTACACCAGATCAACGCTGGCTGTGTCGATTGCGGCAATGTCCAGCGAGGCCAAGATTCCGACGTTCGGGGTTACGACGGGCTCGGCGTAAATGCCTTCGCAGTCGCAGGATACCGACATGTTACGCATTACGTTGATGAACGCGATGCGCGGCGCGAAATGGTCAACCGTAGCCTTCGCGGACTCCATCATGCGCTCCATGAACTCCTCTTCGTTTATGTCCCACTGGTTGGGCTGGCCGGGTGTCGTGTGAATCATTGCCTTCCCGATTTTGCCGTCCGCACAGCCTATGCCGATGTTCTTTCCCGAACCTCCGAAGCCTCCCATCGCGTGGCCCTTGAAGTGCGTCAGAACCAGAAGCGAGTCGTAATCCAGCATTCCCTTGCCGACGGACATTTCCGTGAACCAGTGCCCGCCTTTCACTGGGAGCATTGCTGTTCCGTGCTCGTCCATAATGTCAACGGGCGCGAAAGTCCAGCCGTTTGTCTTTATGGTCTCGCGGTGAAGAGCTGTCGTGTGGCGTGCGGCCTCGTAGTACGCATTGGTCTCGACGATGTGAGCTGAGGGGAGGTTCTCGGTGATGAGGTCTTTCACCCACGCTCTGGGGATAATGTTCGGGCCGTTGGGTTCGCCTGTGTGGAGCTTGATTGCTATCTTGCCGCTGAGAACCTGAGCAATGCGCGCATAAATCTTCCTGAGGCCTTCCGACGACAAATCACGCGTGAAGAACACTGCGGACTCTCCGCCTGTGCGCTGGTCAAATGGTACGTAAATGCTTCCGTCTTTCATGATGAAACGTTCCTCCTGTGTTTTTTGTGGATGTCCGTATAATAACACAAAGCCCCGCCCTTTTAAGGTGGACGAGGCTGTTAATGTCTGAATGATGGCGCGCCTGAGGAGATTCGAACTCCTGGCCTTCGGCTCCGGAGGCCGACGCTCTATCCGCTGAGCTACAGGCGCAATGAAGAGATTATATCACGTCCCTGTGCTATAATTTGTCAAACTTTCAGCAAAAGAGGTATTGACATGACTGCGTTTATGCCGCATAATATTTGCACAGCACAGCACAGCACAGCACCCTATTGTCTGAAATTTCCCCTAACATCACAGAATAGATCCATATGCATAGCGGCGGCATTCTGCGTAGTGTTGCTCATGGCTTCGGCGGCGTTATGCATTGACCCCTATAAGGACAACGAGGGAGGCTTCGGCCCGAAAATCAAGGGGCTTCAGCTCGGACAGAAAATGTCTCTGCTGGACATCGTGTCATGGGGAGTTGCTCAGGGGAAACTGCCTTTTACTCTGTGGCTTAACCGTGAGTTTATGAATAATCTCGCCATCAAGTTCGAGGGACAGGGCACGGACTTCAAGAGCTTCAGTGTTGATCGGGCGGAGGGGCGTTATGCTGGCCTCAAGAACTTCTCGGGGAAGCTGGGGGATTTGCTGTCGGAAGTTGACAAGCTCGGCTTCAAGAAGAGAACTTTTTTCGATGACCGTGTACTCGGAATTTATTTCGACGGCCGTATACATGTAGATGATGACATGCGCGTAACAAGGTTGTGGTTCTCAATGTCTGACTTCGGAGCTGGTGAAATGCTCCCTCAGGAGTTCGCTCAGGCAATCATCAATGCGTATGGTATTCCCGGCTTAGAGAGTGTCGGCCGAAATGAGTGGCGGTACAGAAATTTTTCGCAAGGCTGGCAGGTAACCGTAGACGGCGGGCATCATAGCTCTACTAGCGGAGTAATCGTTAGTCCTATCGTCATACAGACAGCGTTCGACTAATCATCAGCAAAAAAGCCCTTCCCGAATTTTCAGGAGGGGCTTAATTTTTGCAGCTAGATTATTCCGTGAGCGATCCTCGTGAAGAACTCTATCAGGGGCTCAGAGTACAGCCCGTACAGGAACGCTCCGGCGGCAAGAATCCCAAGCGGTATAAGCATCTCGTTGCCCGGGTCTTTCACGCCTTGATTCGCTGTCTTGAAGTCGAAATTCTTGCCCGGCATGATGAAGATGCTGAAGATGGAGAAGATGTAGAGCACTGTGAGCACTGCGGAAACCGCCAGCATAGCGACTCCTGCATGACCGAGCGGAGACTTGGCCGCCGCCGCAATACCGAGCTCCCACTTGCCCATGAACCCCGCCGACGGAGGAAGCCCGCACAGCGCGAGCCCCGACACTAACAGCGCAAGAGAAGTTTTCGGCATTCCGAGACCGAGCCCGCGCATGTCGAAGAGGTATTCTCTGTCTGTCTGGCAGAGCACAGCCCCTGCGCAGAAGAACAGATTAATCTTCATCACGGCGTGCCCTCCCATGTGGGTCAATGCTCCGACGAGGCCTTCAGGCGTGAGCAGCAACACTCCGAGCAGGATGTACGAGAGCTGGCTAATCGTCGAGTAGGCGAACCGGCGTTTGAGGTGCTGTGTTGCGAGTGCCATTGATGAGCCGTAAATTATCGTTATGCACACCATCGCGAACGCCGCCCACTGTGCCCACGTCCCAGCGAGAGTCTCGGGTTCGAACACGTACCACGTCAGGCGAATCACCGCGAAGATTCCTGCCTTGACGACGGCTACAGCGTGAAGGAGCGCGGTAACAGGAGTCGGAGCAACCGACGCGCTCGGAAGCCAGCCGTGAAACGGAAACACAGCCGCTTTTACCCCGAAGCCCAAGAAGCCCAAGAACCATGCCCACAGCAGCATACTCGACGGCTCGTTAGGCCACACGCCGAGAGTGCCTCCGAGCGTGAAGAACTCTCCTCCGCCCTGAGACATCGTGTAGGTCAGCGCAATGAACGCACACGCCGCACCTCCGACGGAGTAGATGAGGTATTTGCGTCCGGCGTAACGCGCGCGGCCGTCCATCTCGTGCATCACGAGGGGCAGCGTCGTCAGGGTCATGACCTCGTAGAACAGGTAGAGCGTCAGCAGGTTCGAGGAGAGAGCAATTCCGGCAACAACCCCGTACGTCAGCACGAACCATCCGAAGAACGAAGCCTCTCTGTGCTCGTGGCTCATGTACTCGAAGGCGTAAAGAGTCGTTAGCGGCCACAGAACAGCGATGAGCACGGCGAAGACCATTCCGAGACCGTCAAGGCTGAGCGCGAAGGCGGCACGTTCGGACATCCGAAAGAGGATGAGGGTTTTTGCGGGAGGATAGATGACGAGCAGGGCAATCACTGCGGTGTTCAGGAGCACGGCGCATTCTGTGAAGATGTTGCGGGCTGTGCGGCTGGTGAAATTTATCGCGGGTATCATCAATGCGGCAAGTGCAGGAAGAAGAACGGGAAGCAATAAGAATTTCTCACTCATGGCCGGTTACTTTAAGAACTGAATCAATATAGTTACTGCTGAGATTGCAAGACCAGCTATCGTCATTATCAGTGCAACATTGCGGCTTATGTTGTCAACTTTTGAACTCAATGCTGACATTTCACCGCGAAGCCCCCTGATGTCGCCGCGTACGTCCTGTATCTCCAACCTCATGCCGACCAGCTCATTCGTTACGTGCTCCCTGAATGCCGCGTTCTGAGCCTTCATCTCCTCGAACGATGCTTCCATCCTGGCAATCGAGGCTTCAGTCCTCGCTTCTATGCGTAAAACTGCCGCGTCAACACGTTCATCAAGCCTGCGCATCTCGATGTCATGAATATCTTTGCGCACAAATTCTTCACTCATGATTCAGATTCCTCCTCACTGGAATTTTTACGGGATGACCTGAATTATACTATCTTCACGCGCTCTCTGTCAGGATGTTCACCGCTCCAGCCCATCGGCGGCATGTTCTCCAGCCTCATGATGTCTTCTCGCTCAAGCGTAATGTTCGAGGCCTCGAGGTTCTCGCGTATCCTCCCGAGCGTTGATGCTTTCGGCAGGGGCATAACTCCTTCATTGACGCAGAACGCAAGGCACACCTGAACGGGGCTGACCTTGTACTTGGCCGCGAGCTCCTGAATGAGTACGTCGTCAACAACCCTTCCCCTTCCTGTTGGGCTCCATGCCTGAACGAGAATCTTTCTCTCATGGTAATAGTTCACTGCGGAAGCCTGCATATATCCCGGATGAAACTCCAGCTGTGCGACTGAGGGCATTACCGCGCAATCCCTGATGATGTTCTCTGCGTGGTGCGGGTGAAAGTTGCTCAGGCCAAGTGCACGGATTTTCCCCGCACTGTACAGCTCCTCCATTGCCCGCCACGTTTCGCGGTCGAGCTCCCGCCAGTCCGTACGCACGAGGTCAGGTCTCGGCCAGTGTATCAGGTATGCATCAACATAATCTGTCCCGAGTGCCTCAAGCGTCCTCCCGAATGCCGCAAGAGTTTCCGCGTACCCGAGATCCGTCTTCCAGACCTTTGAGGCTATGAGGAACTCTTTACGGGGAAGGCCGCTGTCCCTAAGAGCCGCGCCTAACATCCCTTCGTTGCCGTAAAACGACGCTGTGTCGAAGTACCTGCAGCCCGCCTCAATTGCGAGACCTATCGCTTCTGCGGATGCCTTGTACGTCCCGAAACCGACTGCGGGAACTGTGATGCCGTTGTTCAGCGAAAAAGTAATCATGAGATTTTCCCTCCTTGAACGTAATAGCTAGCAGTATACAGCAAAAACCGGGCACCCCCATACGAGAGCACCCGGCCTCTATCGTTACAAGAGGTGCCTGCTACTTGATGAACCCAACCTGCTTGCAGATCTCCTCCGCAATTTCTTCCTTGCGCTGGTTGTACTCTACCTTCTTCTCCTCGAAGTAGTTGCGTCCCTGAGCGTCAATCGACACAATCAGCGGCCCGAACTCCTTAACGCGGCAGTTCCAGAGCGTCTCGGGCATCCCCAAGTCACGCCACTCCGCACGCACAATCTCTTCAACGCACACCGCCGCCACAACAGCATTCCCCGCAGGAATAACGCAGTGTATGCACCCGAAGTCCTTGCACGCGTTGGAGGTGTTCTCCTTCATTCCGCCCTTGCCGACAATTACGCGCACGCCCGTCGTCTTCACGAAATCGTACTCGAACTTCTCCATTCGCATCGACGTGGTCGGCCCTACCGAGACCATCTCGAACTTGCCGTTGTCCGGGTCAATCGGACGGATAATCGGCCCTGCATGAAGTATCGCGTTGTTGCGGACATCTACGGG